>NZ_JANQDG010000112.1:0-7494 GCF_029891665.1 Anabaenopsis sp. FSS-46
CCTGATGTTTCCACAGAGATTTTACCATTACCCTGAATGTTAATCTGTTGGGGGGCGGTGAGGATGATATTTCCCCCGGCTCCAGCGGCGGTGGTGGAGGCAGAAATAAAACCCTTGTCGGTAAAGTTGATATTCAGGTTGGGCTGATTGTTATAGGGTTGTAAAGTAAGGTTACCGGCGGGGGCTTGTCCTTGGGTTTCGGCAAATATACCGAGTTTGCCGGAGATGTTTAAGTTAGAACTGTTAAGGGTGATACTACCGCCGCCTTGGGTATTAGTGGCAGTGGCGGTGGCACTCAGTTGAGCATCTTGACTTATGTTCAGGGTGTCTGTATTAATCTTAATGTTACCCGGTCGCCCGCCGCAGGAGGTTTCCACGATGATTTTACTGTTGTCCCCAATATCGACGATTTGAGGTGCGGTGATGGTAACATTACCGGCGTTACCTGCGCCTTGGGTAAAGGCTTCTACTCCGGCTCCGTCGGAAATTTGGAATCTGGGGGTGTTGATGGTGATGTTACCGGCATTGTTATCTGTGAGGGTGAAGGCTAAAATGCCGCCCACATCTCTGTTTGATCCTCTGTCAAAAGAGATGCCTGACATCGCTACTTGTTCGGTTGCCGTAATTGTTATCACCCCTGCATCACCTTTACCGCGAGTATCAGCGGTAATCAAAGAACCGTTTTCCAGGCTTAAGGTGGAAGTGTTGATAGTAATACCCCGACTACTTCCTTCTGCTGTAGGTCTTACTCTACTAGATATATAACTACTAAATCCTTGACGATTTTTCCCCCTGAGACTCACTCCATCAGTAGCTGTAATGGTTATCGCTCCAGCATTACCTTTACCAAGGGTACTGGCATTAATATTAGCTCCGTTTTCCAGGGTTAAGGTAGAAGTATCAATAGTGATAGCCCCACTATTTCCTTCTCCTGTACGTAGTACGGTACTAGCTATATAACTACTAAATCCTTGACTATTTTCCCTCCTGAGACTCACTCCATCAGTAGCTGTAATGGTTATCGCTCCGGCATTACCTTTACCAGATGTACTGGCATTAATATTAGCTGCGTTTTCCAGGGTTAAGGTAGAAGTATCAATAGTGATACCGCCACTATTTCCTTCTCCTGTACGTAGTACGGTACTAGCTATATAAGCACTAAATCCCAGACGATTTTCCCCCCTGAGACTCACTCCATCAGTAGCTGTAATGGTTATCGCTCCGGCATTACCTTTACCAAAGGTACTAGCATTAATAAAACTATTCTTTTCTAAGGTTAAGGTAGAAGTATCAATAGTGATACCGCCACTATTTCCTTCTCCTGTACTTAGTACGGTACTAGCTATATAACTACTAAATCCTTGACTATTTTCCCCCCTGAGAGTCACTCCATCAGATGCTGTAATTTTAATAGCGCCGGCATTACCTTTACCCGAAGTATAGGCATTAAGATTAGCTGCGTTTTCCAGGGTTAAGGTAGAAGTATCAATAGTGATAGCCCCACTATTTCCTTCTCCTGTCGGTAGTATAGTACTAGCTATATAACTACTAAATCCTTGACTATTTTCCCCCGTCAGAGTCACTCCGTCAGTAGCTGTAATGGTTATTGCTCCTGTATTACCTTTACCAGATATACCGGCATCAATAAAACCACCGTCTTTCACAGTTAAGGTAGAAGTATTGATGTGGATATTCCCCCCATTTCCTTGGCCGAATACGCCATTAAATATGAATGAGTTATCCAGGGTGATTTTATCAGTATTATTAATCTGACTATCTCCCCCTTGGGCATCTGGTGAACCCATCCCCGGTGCTATCCCAGCACGCAGCTGACTATTTCCAGTTATCTGTAAATTTTGGGAATTTATTGTTATGCTCCCACCACCCCCAGCAGCAACATCAATAGAAGTACCATTACTGATGCTGATATTTCCCCTGGTGATATTTGTGGCTGCGCCACCCAAACTATCGGGAAAACTCAAACCCAAGTTTTCATGTATATCAACCCTTCCGGCTTGAGTTAAACCACCCAACTGTACTGTACTCCCCCGTGAGCTGATTTGAGTGTTATTCAGGCTGACATCACCCCCAATCAAAGCTAAAGTTTTACCCTCTGGAATACTCAGACGAGAATTAGTCAGGGTAATATTTCCTGGATGATCCCGAAATCTTAACCCATTGGGAACATTCACAGTTAATAACGGCGCTACTGTGGTATCTGTGCTACTAAACTCATAATTATCAAAGATAATACTATCCGCAGTGGCAGCCACAAAGGAACCTTTGACATCTAACCGAGCATTAGCACCGAAATTAATACCATGGGGATTAATTAAAAACAGGTTAGCATTACCCAACACTCCCAAGGTTCCCAAAATACTAGAAGGATTACTTCCCGTCACCCTGGTTAAAATATTACCAACATTATCGGGGTGACTAAAATAAACCCCTCTGTCAGCGCCGACATTAAAATCAGTGAAACTATGAAATAAGTTACTCCCACGGATGGCTCCCCCTTCGATCAGGTCACGGTTATTTACTGTATCATTCCTGACTGTGGAGTTTAAGCTATTGTCTGGTGTGAGTTGGGCGTTTACCATCTGCATATTTGCAGTAGTAATTAAGCCGATGAATATCTGAAGGAATAACTGATAACTGGGATGTTTGATTAACCCTGGAATTTTCATAACCTGGACTCCACAGAGAAATATAAACCGCTTTCTTGCCATGTTCTATCCTGAGATTTGACATGAATCAGGGGAATTCCCCAGTCAATACGAGCTTTTAACTGACCAGTCTGCCACTGCAGACCTAAGCCAGAACCCATCAAAGTATTAGTATTTAATTTAACTGTATGATCACTATTCCACCCGACCCCAAAATCTGCAAAGGGAATCACCGATAACACGCTTTCATTTTTGGATAGTCGCCACACAGGTAACTGAACCTCTGCTGTGACGACAACGCCATTATCTGTTAATAGAGCATCCTGACGATAACCCCGCACACTAGAAATTCCCCCGACACTAAACTGTTCCAATGGCACAAGAGTTTCTGTAGCTAACTGCCAATCAGAACGCAGCAGCAGTAACATATCACGTTTTTGATTTAAGGCACGCACATATTGCCCTTGTCCACGCCATGAAAAAAACCGACTATCGGGCAGCTGATTGTTAATAGTAGCATCAAATAATCCCACCCCTAAATTAAATTGAGAGTAAAAAGCTAATACTGAGGTTGGCTTGCGTGTTAGCCAATTCTGAGAGAAAGCAATTTTAGAAATACGAGTTTTCCCATCATTATTAGCACCACGAGATATAGGAAAACCTTCCGCTTCCAGTTTAGTTTGGCTGTGTTGATGGGAAAAAATCACACTTAAACCGAATTCTTGATTAGGAGTTTGAAATAATGGTTGACTCAAACCAGCTTCGTAATAGCTAGAGTCGCCAGTAATATCCAGTCGGTCAAAGGGCGGCTCGGTGACGTTAGTTCTGGTCAACCCACTGGCTAATCGCAGTTTACCATTGCTGGGATTCAAGGGGATAGTGTAGCTCAAATCTATGACATTACTACCATCAGTATTGGCATAACTCACAGTTAAACTATCACCATCACCGGAGACATTACCTTGATTAATTTTAATCCCCCGTCGCCATGTACCTACACTCGGAGAGCGACCGTTATTAGTAAAGATATCGATATGAAAAGTATCGGCTTCTGTCACGGTAACTTCTAATAAACTTAAATCTGGCCGCACTCCTGGTGTTAATTGTGCCGATATATTTTGAATTTGAGGATCGAGTTTCAAAAGTTGTAGGGCTTCTAGGATGCGATTTTGATTCAGGGGAGTTTGTGCAGCTAAAGCCAACCGGGAACGGATGTACTCCGGTCTTAAGCGTTGGGTTCCCCTAACCTTAATATCCTCAATACCTCCCTCTATGATTGTAACTTTGACTACTGCACCTTGAGCAGAAAGGTTTTGAGTTTCAATTACCACCCCAGAATTAACAAAACCATTATCAACATAAAACTTATTTAACCGCGATTCTACTGTTAGTAAATCAGCAAAGGTAATTTTTTGATCAAGAAAATCTTGAATTTCTGCCCTTAATTTCTCGTCACTAAAGGCCGTATTACCTAAAAATTCAAATCCTTGAACTTTAAATTGACTAGGAATAGCTTCTAGGGGTGCAGTATTAGTCGGGGGGGGATGGGTTTCGAGTGTAGATTCCTGTGTTATTATAATATCAGGCCTACCGGCGATTGGTGTCATCATCTGCTCATAGCTCTTGGCATATGCTGGATTTGTTATGACGACGAAAAATATACTACAACAGATCCTACCCAGCCAACCTCTCTTGATTTGGCAAAATACACCTTTACAGTTTTCAACATCTTTCAGTGTCTGCTTTAAGACTGGAGCCATGTATTTACCCTGACCGTACGATTGTGCATGGTTTTTCCTTAATAAAGAATATTGTGTGTTTATAAGTATTTTTAGTATATAGCGCAACGTGGTTAAGTAAACAATATGAAAAATCCTCAAAATTCAATGTTTACGATATGATTTACTTAATCCTTTAAAGAAATCAACTCGTCTTGGGAGTGTCAAAGCTCCCCTACTCACCTTGGCTAGGCTAACACCTAGCTGTGCGGCTACTTTTGTTAAGATATTTGCAGCACCGTTACAGTCAGCGTTTACCAGTATCCCAGCAGAAGTTTTGTACAATCCGGGTTTTACCCTTTGACCTGACGGTTTCCATCCATTGGGTTTTTCACCATGTTTGTAGAGGCGATCGCCATCCAGGTAAGAGGCTTTTGATGTATACGCTTCTTCAGTCAGCGTTATTTTTATACCATATTCTGGACAAAGTTGTTTAAGACGTTGCGGGAAATGAGGAAACATGGGGATAAATCCCCTTGAGTCGGGTTTCATCCCCTCGCTAAAGCGTAGGGGTTCTCACGCTCCCACTATGTTTTGAGAGCAAGTTATTAATATCCTCTAACACCTGCATTGCTGACTCATATCTTTGATAGGAGTGGAGATGTACCATTTTATTTAATATTCTGGTCAATTCCTCAGTAGTATCCGCTAGTTCCGACCAATCTTGCCAAGTCTGCTCACCACTAGGAGATACTGCAGGAATAATGATGAAACCAGTTTTCAGATCCCTACCAAACTCTTTTTCTTGAGGATTTAGCCCTGTTAAGGCTTGTATGGCAATTATTCCCAAAGCATAAATGTCACTATTGAGTTTTGGTATACCACTCATTTGTTCAGGAGGTGCATAACCACGAGAAGCAAAGATAATTGAATCTAAGACATGGTTTTGGGCTTGCAGTTGTTTCACACCCCCAAAGTCAATTAAGACAATGTGTCCATCTGTTGTTCGCCTCATTAAGTTGCTGGGTTTGATGTCTTGATGAATGACATCATAGCTGTGGACAAAAACCAGTATCTGTAAAACTTCTGTGAGGATGTTGATGACTTCAGACCGTAAGTAACATATCCCGGAAGTTAACTCATGTTTCAAGGTATGACCTGGAATAAACTCCTGGACTAAATAAAAATTATTATTTTCTGAGAAAAAAGCTAGTAGTTGGGGTATTTGTGGGTGTTTACCCAGGATTTCCAGAATATCTGCTTCGGTATGAAATAGCCGTTTGACTAGATTCAGATATTCTTTATCTTGACGGACAGGGCGCATCTGCTTCACAACACACAGGGGATTTCCTGGGCGTTGAATATCTTGGGCTAAGTAAGTTTCGCTAAATCCTCCCCGCCCTAAATTATTGATAATTTGATAGCGCTTTCCCAGTAATGTCTGGGTTGTGAGTAATTTTCCTAAATAATCAGGCTCTGGTGTGGGTGTGACAGTTGTTTGTTGTTTTTGCAACTCAGCAATTAATTCTTTTTGTGCTTGCAACAGTTGTATAATTTGTTTTTTCTCCCGTTGACTATCATGAGCGCTATAGGCCAGCACACTTACACTTGCAACTACCAGACCCAATGCAGGCGCAACCACGGGAAACCATCCGCCGTGGGTAAAAATTACAAAGTTACCCACAAATAAAACCAGCAAAGATGCGACTGACCGCAGTCCTAAGCTGAATGGATATCGCAGACGCCGGGCTAAATATCCCCCCAGTACAGACCATGACCCTATCCAGAGAACTTCAACCCAACCGGGTAAAAACCAAAACAGAGGCTGGTTATTTAAAACCGCACTCAGAATCTGACTAATCATGTGTCCATGTATTTCTACCCCTGCCATCTTACCGGAATTATCAGCTTTTCCAGTATTAAATGGGGTATTGAATATATCTTTTAGGCTCGGTGCTGTGGAACCAATTAAAACAATTCGGTCTTTGACTAAATCTGGCGTAATTTTACCTGCAAGTACTTGTGTAACAGTAACTTTTTCGGCAATGTTACCTGGGGAACGGTAATTCAGTAAGATTTGGTAGCCTCTGGTATCTGCATTTTGATAACCCCCAGAGTTACTTTTGAGGGGTGTAAATATCACATCACCTAATTGTAGTTCCTGATTCACGTTTGATTGCAGTGGAATGCCTTGCAGTGCTAAGTATTTCAGGGCTAACCTCCAACTTAAGGAATAGCTACTTTGGCAAATGTCAGACTTTTCCACTTTCACTGCTATGAGATTACGGCGAATCAAACCATCTGTATCTTCCACAAGATCGCTAAATCCTACCCGCCCGGGTTTTACTCCCGCAGGGGCTGCAATACCAGGCTCTCGAACATTGGTATGTTTACATATAGAAATAATCGAATCACTCCGCACTAAGCGTTGTAGAAGTTGTTCATGACCTGGTTGTACAGGTAAATCACGGAAGATATCTAAACCGATCGCAATGGGTTGATGTTCTTCGAGTTTGCTCAAAAGCTGATTGAGTACTTCACCAGATAAAGGCCAACCCCATCTTTGCAAATCCTCTTCGGTGATGGAGACAATTAATAAACGGGGATCTTTACCGGGATCAGTACGCATTTGCATCATCTGGTCATAGACCTTTAACTCCAGTACCTGTAATACTTGCAGTTTCTGCAATCCCAGTATTAACACTGTGGCAATTACAGTGCTAATAATCACTGGATACTTCAATATTTTTACTAAAAATTTAGTGATTTTTTTGATTAAGTAAGAGTCATCCACCATGATTGTTTACGTAATTTTTGCCAAGCCCAAATTTTAACTATTTCTGCTGGTCAGACTGAGAACTAGGATGATGTCCCCCCACCGATGATCAATAGTTTGTGGTGAAAGAGTCGGTAAAACCATGGCTAAAATCCTAGGTATTGGGGAAATTGAATAAACAGTATAATCATTTATAGGACTTACGCATTGACAAAAAACATGATCTATGATGGCTAGATCATGCGATCGCTATTAAGATTAGCAAAAATATGCTCACGGACAACAGAAGTAAATAGATTCCTCTGTACTTCATACCAATTGCTAATTATATTTT
>NZ_JANQDG010000113.1:0-18184 GCF_029891665.1 Anabaenopsis sp. FSS-46
GAAATGGCAACTTCACCTACAGCCTGACACCAGCCAACATCACCACCATTGGACAGGGAACAGGTAAAAACATCACCGCCACCCAAACAGATACAGCCGGCAATATCGGTACATCCCCTGCCTTTACCTTTGGGGTAGATATCACCGCTGAAGTATTGACACAGACTAGCAGCGGATTTGTCTTGACATTCGATGATGACCTAAATCTCAGTGTCCTTAACCTTTACAGCGGATTAGATGTAGCCGACCCACTCGCCCCAGTTACTGATTCACCAGACCTCACCCTCAGAGATGGTACCGGAAATATCATCAATGGCTCACTGATTTGGGATGAAACTGCTAAGACCCTCACCTTTGTTAAGACTGGTGATATCCTAGAACCGGGTAGTTACACCCTGACCCTGGAGAGCCGCCCAGATGGCTTGGTCTATACTAACGGTGAGTTAATCGATGTAGATCGTGATGGTACTCCCGGTGGTCAATTTCAATTGGAATTTACGGTGGAGAGCCAGACAGCACCAGTCCTGAGCTTACCTGACTTTAGCCGCGCACCGGGTCAAGGTGTAGATGTTCCCGCGGGGGATAACCTCATTGGTCTACCCATCCGGATAAGTAACCCCAACGGTGTTGATAATATTAGCTTCACCTTGCAATATGATCCGGGTATCCTGAATATTACGGAAGCAAATGTAGCTCCATCATCGGGTTGGAATTTCACCTCTAATACCATTGATCCTTTAACCGGACAAGCTGTGTTTACCCTGGCTGGACCTGCTCTGAGCAATAACACCGATTTAATTTTCCTCACAGCTGAGGTCCCAGAGAGTGCGAGCTACGGTAATTCTGGTTTATTACGAATCATTCCAGGTGCTGGATTGGTGGGAGATAGTGCAGTCCAACTAGTAGCAAACTTCGGAGATACCACAGGAAATCAAGGGTACAGCGCTTTTGATGCCTCCTTGATTGCACGGGTAAGTGTAGGGTTGGATACAGGATTTGAAGCCTTCCCAGTCACTGATCCGCTTATTCTGGGAGACATTACAGGTAACGGAGTATTGTCTGCATTGGATGCTGCTCGTGTAGCCCAACGATCGGTAGGTTTTCCTGTTACCCAACTTCCTGTATAGAAGCATATTGAAAGGAGGGTATCATAGGATTTGAATGTGGGGGTTTTTACCGCTACATCCCTAAACCTTTTAAATACTTGAGTCTGAATAAACAGATTCACTAGATAGGGTAGTCAAATTGTTTTGCTAATGTTGCTGTACCAGGTCTTGATGCTTTTTAGATTTAGTTACAGCACAAATTATTGAGCAGCAAGTGGGGACTTTAACCGATGGAGTGCTCACCACTCAAGATCCCGCCAGCCTAGCGATCGCTCCCACTAATGGCACACAGTTAGAAGGCAATACTAGTGAATTGTTCAAGTCGGGATAAAAACTACTAAGCTGTAAATAGCACGCGACAACTTGACCGTAAATTCTAAATCGCCCCAGAAGGTTTTAACCGGGGTGGTTTGGGCTTACCCATTGGCGAATTACCTGTAATTACATTATGTTTGATGCTTTATCTGAACGTTTAGAAAGTGCCTGGAAGAAGCTACGGGGACAGGACAAAATATCTCCATCCAATATTCAAGATGCTTTGCGGGAAGTACGCCGCGCCTTGTTGGAAGCAGATGTCAATCTCCAGGTAGTTAAAGATTTTATTGGCGAAGTCGAAACCAAAGCACAGGGAGCCGAAGTGCTGACTGGTGTGCGACCTGACCAGCAATTTATCAAAATTGTTCACGATGAATTGGTGCGCGTCATGGGGGAGGAAAATGTTCCCCTGGCCGAGACTGAGCAGAAGCCAACAATTGTGTTAATGGCTGGGTTACAAGGTACTGGTAAAACCACAGCTACTGCTAAGTTAGCCTTACATTTACGGAAATTAGAGCGTACCTGTTTATTGGTAGCCACAGATGTATACCGCCCAGCCGCTATTGACCAGCTACTGACCTTGGGTAAGCAAATTAACGTCCCAGTGTTTGAGATGGGAAGTGATGCAGACCCGGTAGAAATAGCCCGCCAAGGTGTGGAACGTGCCAAGGCGGAGGGTGTGAACACAGTAATTATTGATACCGCTGGCCGTCTGCAAATTGATGAGGAGATGATGGGGGAACTAGCCCGCATCAAAGCTACTGTTCAACCTCATGAAACCTTGCTAGTTGTAGACGCTATGACTGGTCAAGAGGCTGCAAATCTCACCCGCACCTTTCACGAACAAATCGGCATTACAGGGGCGATTCTGACCAAATTAGATGGTGATAGCCGTGGTGGTGCGGCGCTGTCAGTCCGACAAATTTCAGGAGCGCCCATTAAATTCGTGGGTGTAGGTGAGAAGGTGGAGGCGCTACAACCCTTTTATCCTGACCGCATGGCTTCCCGGATTCTGGGTATGGGTGATGTTCTTTCTCTGGTAGAAAAAGCTCAGGAAGAATTTGACCTGGCCGATGCTGAAAAAATGCAGGATAAAATCCTTTCAGCAAAGTTTGACTTTAATGACTTCCTCAAGCAGTTGCGGTTGTTGAAAAATATGGGTTCATTAGGCGGGATTATCAAGATGATTCCGGGTATGAACAAGATTTCCGATGACAAACTTAAGGAGGGAGAAACCCAGCTCAAGCGCTGCGAGTCCATGATTAACTCCATGACCCGCCAAGAACGCCAAGACCCGGATTTATTGGCGAGTTCTCCGAGTCGGCGGCGGCGCATCGCTCAGGGATCTGGTTATAGAGAGCCAGATGTGAGTAAATTAGTGGCTGATTTCCAAAAAATGCGCGGTCTGATGCAGCAAATGGGTCAAGGTCGAATGCCGGCGGGAATGCCAGGAATGTTTGGCGGCGGCGGTATGGGCAATCTTTTTGCCGGTGGTGCTAATCCTCCCTCGGCTCCTGGATGGCGGGGTTATAATAGCGGTGCTACCACGAAGAAGAAAAAGAACAAAGATAAAAAGAAGAAGGGCTTCGGCAATCTTTAGAATTTTTCCACCGTTCATGATTCCTAGCAGCTAATGCTAGGCAAGTGCTAAAATTGTCATTTTAGTACCAACCAATACGATTAGGAGAATTGTTCCTCAACCATGATTAAATTGCGCTTGAAGCGATACGGCAAAAAGCGGGAAGCAAGTTACCGCATTATCGCCATTAACAGCCTTGCTCGCCGTGATGGCCGTCCCCTGGAAGAACTGGGATTCTACAACCCCAGAACTGATGAAGTGCGACTAGATGTTCCCGGTATCGTCAAGCGACTCCAACAAGGCGCCCAACCCACTGATACCGTCCGTAGCATTTTAGTAAAAGCCAATGTTTTTGAACAGGTCAGTGCCACAACCGCATCTTAACTCCGGAATTAAATCTCTCAATGCTAGTCCCAATTATGTTGGGCTAGTTAGGTTTTTGATGCAGCCATTTTTAGAATCTCCAGAAAGTTTAAGTATTGATTGTGAGACTGCTCACGGGCTTAAACGGGTTTGGATTCGCATTGCCTTTGATACCAAAGATAAGGGTAAAGTGTTTGGTCGAGGAGGACGCAATATTCAGGCAATGAGAACGGTGATTGCGGCTGCGGCGGAAGTTGCTGGACAATCAGTCTACCTGGATATGTACGGCAGCAATGGTTTAGGTCGAGATGGAATGTCTTCTGAGGACGACCAGCAAGAGCGATCGCCTTCGGCAGCGCGCGGACAGCAATCGTCAGAACCTAAAACACGAGACACAAATGTAAATATACCCAGACCAGTTGTCAAACCAAGACTCACTAGTTAACTAAGAGAAAGTCTGAGCGTTGGTTTAATCCCGCTCAGATATTCCGTTTTTTTGTCAAAAGTTCTCAATTTAAAATTAATTTAGTTGTCAAAAAACGAATTGCATAAATTAAGCAATACATACTTATGGCAGATGCCTTAATCATTCAGCTGCCTAATATTCCCAGTGCGATCGCTCTTGGCGGTGATAGAGAGGAAAATCTCAAACTCTTATCCCGGCAAACAGGGGCTAATTTGGTATTGCGTGGGCAAGAACTACATATTGGTGGTACGGAGGCGCAAGTTCATCTGGCGGCTCAATTGGTGCGATCGCTTGAAGAAATCTGGATTAAGGGCAACACTATCTCTAGTGCCGATATTTTAACAGCTCGTCAAGCCCTAGATAATCATCGCCAAGGAGAACTGCAAGAATTACAGCGAGATGTTTTAGCTAAAACTCTTCGCGGTGAAGAAATTCGTGCCAAAACCTTTCGCCAACGCCAATACATTCAAGATATCCGTAAGCATGACTTAACATTCTGCATTGGCCCGGCGGGAACAGGTAAAACTTATCTGGCTGTTGTCGTTGCTGTGCAAGCACTCCTGAATAACCAGGTGGAAAAGTTAATTTTAACCCGTCCGGCTGTGGAAGCAGGGGAAAAACTGGGCTTTCTACCGGGAGATTTGCAGCAAAAAGTTAATCCCTATCTTCGCCCCCTTTACGATGCTATCTATGAATTTATTGATCAAGAAAAAGTCCCCAGTTTAATGGAACGTGGTGTCATTGAAGTTGCTCCCCTTGCTTATATGCGAGGACGCACCCTCAACCATGCTTTTGTAATTGTCGATGAAGCCCAAAATACTACACCCGCCCAAATGAAAATGGTATTGACTCGTTTGGGTTTCCGCTCTCGGATGGTAATTACAGGTGACACTACACAAACAGATTTACCCCTGAACCAAAAATCCGGACTAGCTGTAGCCTTACAAGTTCTCAAAAATGTTGAAGGTATTGGCTTTTGTGAATTCACTCAAAAAGATGTTGTCCGCCATCCCTTGGTTCAACGCATTGTCGCTGCTTATGAAAAATACGAAAGCTAAGGAACAATAATGATGAATTATGCAATTCGATTTTTAGACGACAAGCAGGAAGTTGCTTTAAGTTTATTTTTGCAATGGGGTAAACCCGGAGAATATCAACCTGGACTTGAAGCTTGGCAAAGTTTACAGCAACAATATGGGTAAGTTTGGCAACCTCTACCGATGTAAATGCTAAACTACAAAAACATCTGTGTAGCCTATAGCCATAGCCGCTAAGGTGTCTAGATCCGTGGTTAATTCATTCTGATTTATACAGCAATCAAAATATCAGCACTTTCAAAATCCCATAAAATTCATGCTGAGTCTCAGGGCGATTTGCACTTTTAGCTTAGTTATTTTCTGCCTACTCGGATGCAATGGTACGGCAGCAGCAGGAGAATTGTCTCAACGCCTGGCAAATTTTCCCCAGTGGGAACAGATAACATCTGTGGAAACTGCTCAAGGAGATTTGGTTTATCCTGATTGGATGGCTGGTTCATGGAAGGTGACAAGTACATTAGTAGATTTGGTTGCACCTTTAGCACCGGATATAGTCACCCCGGGATTTGAATCCAATCGCGAACAACTAAATCAACCTGTGAGTTTTTTCGTGCGTTTTATTAGACAAAAACCCCCTAGCAGTGGGTTAAAATTGATTCCGAAAATTGCCGAGCAATCATCAGTTGTGGTAGCAGATAGAAAATTTAATAGTTTAAATTTGGCCAAGGCTTATTTAGGTGAAGAAGCTGTTTTATCAGTGAAAATAGACCCACATTCACCTAATCGCCAAATTACCCGTTTACGTGGGGAATGCTTGACGGCTAAAGTTTGCGATCGCCAATTAGTTTCTATCATTAGCGCCCGCGCTACAGAAACCACCTCTGATAGTAATTTTATCACATCGGAAGTTTTTCAACAACTATTTAAAGGTGATTCGCGTCCATATTTCAATACCGTAGAATCAACTACAGCTTACAATAAATTGGCTACATCATATCCTACCGTCGTCGCAGATCAAGTAACTGCTGTTTATCTTTCACCCCAAGACCCAAATTACTTTAGAGCGGCTTCTCATCCAGTGGCCCTCTATCGGTATCGCTTAGAATTTTCACCCACAAACTGAGGACAAATATCAGAAGGGGCTAGAGCCTAGCCCCTAGCAGCTTATTTCACAAATTGGGGCATAATTTCGGCTGCGGTGAAAATCCCATAAATACCGCGGTCGTGTAATTGTTTACCAGCTTTAAGATAACCGAAGGCCGGACCACAAACATTCGCCGCCATACTGGTTTCATCTCCTAAGGTAAAGGTATGGGTGGAAATCTTACCTTCAAAGGTACGTCCTGTAACTTTAACGTTGGTGCTGAGAGGTTTTTTAGGATTGCGAGTGTCAACTATACCACCAACTGTAACGCGATCGCGCGAACAAATGCCGGCAAATTCTAACATCACATCATCAGCGTGTTCCATATTCTCTAAAGTCAACACGCCATTGGTTTTATCTAGTAGGGCTTCTACTTGTGCGTCAGTCATTGCCCTAGCCTTTTCTACAGTATAACCAGGCATATGGCCAATGTCCTCCCGAACTGTAGCCCGATAAGCTTCCCAGTTAGCAATACCGACACCAAAGGTAATTTCTACCTTGTGAATTTCGGCGTAGCTTTGGGCTGCTAAAGCCGCCGCCGCTGTTAATAATCCAGGTGTAGCACCACATCCAGACATATAAGTGATTCCGGCTGCTTGTAGTTCTGCTTTCATTGACAAAAGTTGTTCTACTGCGCTGGTGCGTTTAATAGCATCCACTAACACACCCCGCCAACCAGATTTGATAAACTCTTGGGCTACTGAGGGGATGAAATCGTTAGGGAGGTTGGGTAAGGCGAGAAAGTAACCATCTACAGGCTGATGAGTCGCAATTAAATCTTGAATGCTGCTATTGCTTAATGTCCCAAATGGTTCTAAATAACCCACAGAACCTTGAGACTGGTAAGTTTGAATACATTGTTGAGTATTTAAACCTTCTGTAGAGTAAGCGTAGCCTTTTTGGTCCCCTGCTGCGACTAAGATCATTTCCCCTTTGCTGGAGAGAAGTTTTGCGGCTGCTTGTCCCAGTCCACCAAAACCCAGAACTCCGACGCGGATAGGTTGCTTGGTTAGTTGTGTATTCATAGTGAATTTACCGTGTTAGCTGATGGCTATAAAGGTTAATTATGCTCCATTATCCTGGTTTCGTTAGCTGAATAATGCTTTTTTTATGAGAATATTTTGCTGATTTGACCTTGGATACCAAGACAGGGATGTTTATTATTTAACTTACCTCTGTGCCAAAATATTTAATAGGTATTTGTTATTATTAGCTTTGCTAAAAAGCAGTAACTAGAGCGTTTAATACATATGTACTATCAAGTGATCGCATTGTATCCCAAAGCGCAGATATTAAATAATGCCACTGGGTAAAAGCACACACATTGAAGTTATCTATGGACAGAATAATATATATTCAATGGTAATGATAAACTTTTTCAATAAAAAGTATATTTTTGTGAAGCATAAAAAGACCTAAACTACTGCTATAGCTGGCTTTCAGGGTTTTTATTACCCATTTTTTCACAGCAATCGTGAGCTTGACTAATTAGTGAGGTTAAGAGAAACTAACTAATAAGTGATGTATGTGCTTATAATAATAATAAATTTTGTAAAGATTCTGAGATATATATTTTGAGAGATGGAACATTAGTTAGCAAATGCCAAGTTTGTATCTAAATAATAATGTTCCCAGGGCTATATTTTTAGCCGGCTGCTCAGGCGGTCAAGTTCAAAAGTCGTATCATGGTTGGCCAAAAGTATGGAGACATTAGAGTTCATCATCTATCCAGACGGTCGGGTACAAGAAAAAGTCACTGGCATTATCGGCAATTCATGCGCTGAGGTCACAGCAGCAATAGAAGCACAGCTAGGACAAGTACTTAGTCATGAGCCAACCTCAGAATTTTTTGCGACTCAGTTGCAACAATCCACAGTGGCTAATACCCAAGCCACATACAGCGATTGGTAAGTTTTTCCTCACAGTTTAGTCTCATTTATTAATCACTGCCATGTCACATTTTAGCCAAATTAAGACTCAAATCCGTAACCTGGACTCTTTAAAAGATGCACTCACTGAATTGGGCATAGACTGGAAACCCGGACCCCGGGAAGTCCGTGGCTATCGCGGTCAAACCCATCCTGCGGAAGTCACTATTGAGCAGGAAAATGGCTATGACATCGGCTTTAGATGGAATGGCAAAGAATATGAATTGGTGGCTGACTTGCAATATTGGCAACAGGGCTTATCTGTGGATGGGTTCTTACGCCAAGTAACCCAACGCTATGCTTACCAAACAGTGGTGAAAGAAACAGCTCGTGTAGGCTTTGAAGTTGCAGAACAACAAAAAAATCCAGATGGCTCAATTCGCTTAGTAGTACAACGCTGGAGTGCGTAATGGCTGATTTTCTGCCGTCGCAGTCAGAAGAAGAAAACAACCGTTCCGGTGCAGAACCAGAGTTAGGCGGTTTCTTACGGGATGAGCCAGAACGCTCTGGTTTAGAGCCGGAATTGGGTGGTTTTCAGCGTCAAAAGGGTGTTTACGTAGACGAAATCACCTGCATTGGCTGCTTACACTGCGCTCATGTTGCCCGTAACACCTTCTATATTGAAGCGGATTATGGGCGATCGCGCGTGATTCGTCAAGATGCTGATTCAGAGGAAGTCATTCAGGAGGCAATTGATACTTGTCCAGTTGATTGCATCCATTGGGTTGATTACACTGAACTGAAAAAGTTAGAAGAAGAGCGGAAATATCAGGTAATACCTATTGCCGGGTATCCAGTGGAACAGGCTGTATCTACTAGTCAACGGCGGCGTAAAAAACAAAAGTTAAAACCCCCAAAAAACTCTTAATAATTTGTCATCAGAAAACCTCTATAAGATACCCGAGTTCTTCAAGAAGTCGGGTATCGGCTTATTTATTATTCATTTTCTGCAAATGTTTGAACTTTGCCATCAGGGCTGAGAAGGACTCGAATTCTGATAATTTCTCCATTTTTATTGGCAGAGACAAAGGGTTTACCAATTTCAGGCATCCCCACATCCTCAATGAATATTCTCGCAGCCTGATTTATGGGATAAATCTTGTCAATGCTACCATTATCATTAACCATTAAGCTGTACTCTAGTGTTTGTGTAAATCCACTAGGTGGCTGCCAGCGCTTTGTAAATATTTCTCGAGCTTCTGCTACTTGAGGGATATCAAATAACTGACTACCGGCGGCCAAAGTTTCCGATGTCCGAGTTACCGGTTGACTCGTTGACCTACCAACTAATGAATTATTATTATTTGACTGAGTAGGAATATTTCTAGAGCCATTGATTGTGTTTTCCCTTTGCTGTAGATTGACCGGTGAAGATGGCAAAGAACTCTGATTTGGCTGGGGATTAGTGGAAACAGACAAGGGAACTGATGAGATACTGGGTAATGTATATCCAGAAGAGAGGCTACGCTGCGCGAACGGCTGAGATAGAAACACTGGATCCTGCCCAGATGGGAGAGATGAAGAGGGATTAGTCAGGATGCTAGAATTAGATGGCTTTAGGGGCAGTTCCGGGAAAGTGCCAGTGGGAATTTGAGAGTTCGAGGCTAAGGTTTGTGGAGAGGTCAAATTACCTGGGGGCGTAACTTCGGGTTGCTGTGTGGGAACATCCACAGACGGTTTTACAGCAGTTTTCGCTATCTGTGTTTGATTTTGCCTATTATTGACAAAGTTCCAAGTCAGTGGTAAAAGTCCTACACCTAAAACCATGACTGCGGCAATGGGAGACCAAGCTGGTAATCGCAAAAGTTTATTATTGTTATTTAAATTTGGTAAGGCCATAACATCAGCAGAATACTCATCTAAAGCAGTTGCTAAATCGAAAAGTTGCAGCAAACTCAATATAATTACAGAGCCAGATGTTGAGTTAGAAAGAGAACCAAGAAATAGATTATGAGTTACATCATTGTCTGCTTCTAAGTAGATTTTGCTCTGAGATGTTTGGGAGATAAAAGATTTCGAGGTTTGAGCGCTGGGTAGTGGAGTCTGGTCAAAATCTGTGAACTCTGAATCATGAGATACTTTACTGGAATCCTGAGGTTCACAAAGACTCAGCCAAAAGTTATTTGGGGGTTGCTGTAGAAATTTTTGTACATAGTTGGTGACAACATCACACAAAATTTCTAGTTGATCGCGATCGCCCCTAATGACGATTTTACCTGCTTCTAGTCCTTGGGCATCCTCAAAATATAGCTCAAAGGTTAGCTGCTTGATCACAGTTTTTCCCATTAAATGGGACAACGGCGAACTTTGCGCCCATATTTCTAGGGTACAGTTAGGGCGTGCGTAGCGTCTAATGACAGAATTAAATGGTGGCATAGCAGAAACGACCAAGAAGACGATTATCTAAAATTGGAACTCTCTATTAGTGCTAGCCAGAGACGGCGGTGTCCACCAGGCGCACTATAAAACAGTAAATCTACAAGCAGTTTTAGTGCTAAGTTTGTGAGTAGATCCGTGGTTATTTGGTCGTCTTCTTCCATCCGTTCTTGGTAGGTATTACAGAAAGCATCGATATAATCTCCAAGTAAAGCAGCCTGATGATAGCGAAGCGGGGCGAGCCGCTGCTCCCGATTCTTTTCCGCCATTTTTTCCAGTAGACCAACAGCACGGCGAATTAATTCCTGGTGCTGTTTGGCGAGGTAGCAGGTAATGAGAACAATTGCTCGAGCTTCTTCTACATCTAGCTTTTTTCGTCCACCTTGTCCCCTGCGTAGGGGATTAGACTGACGCAATCGCCATAAAGCTACCCGGTCTGGCACTCTTGACTCTAAATTCAGGTTAATTGCCGCAGACAGCATAGCTTCGGAACCAATACCAGTGAAAGTTTCTAGCGCTAACAGCACCAAGTCTAACTGGGTCTTGATATTCTCCCACTGAACTGTGTTTGAGACTGGAAGCTTAATTAAATCGTCCCACTGAGGATTTGGTGTGGCTGAATCGGCGGCCGAGTGCATAACGTTTAGCATAGGTGATCAGTCTGTAGGGTCTGTTGCTGTTACCCATTTTGAAACCAGACCCTTAAATATTAAGGTTGGTTTCCCATCGCTTTGCTCATTTAGTCAACAGCAATAGTCTTTGTCTTACTTTACTAGAGGAAAATCAATTTTCCACCAATTTACTTGACAAAACACATGAAGTTATTGATAAATTAAATGCTTCCTTATTCATGTATAAATAAACATTGCTGAATTTAGTTAATATCTAATTGCTAATTGCTAATTTATATAAAAGCAACTAATAACTAGATATTAAAAATTTACTTGCCCGCACCCATGATATTTATTGCCTATCAGAATATAGTGGGAGCGTGAGAACCCCTACGCTTTCGCGAGGGGATGAAACGTGACTCAACAGGATTTATCCTGTCGTATCCTTAACAAAAAGGTTTTGACAGGTATTTACAAAGCATTTCTGTTCACTTAAAATAAGAAAACATCAGCAAATATGGTGAAAAACCCAAAAGATGCCAACTTAAGTAGCCACACAGCTAAGTATGACCTTAGCCAAGGTGGGTAGGGGAGCTTTGACAGTCCCAAAACGACGTAATTTACCTAATCTATTAAATTAAGTAAATCACGTTGTAAACGTTGCGTAGCATGGCTTAGGCCTGCGTAGCAACATCAGTTTAGAATCCCCTGTGTTTCAACCAGGGGAGATGTCAATTATTTAATATGAGCAATGGTGACACCACTACCACCATCTACTTGTTCTGCTGGTTGGTGGTGGCTAACTCTGGAGTGCTGATGCAAAAAGGCGTGAACTCCTTGCCGTAATTTACCGGTACCATGTCCGTGAATAATCCAGATTGGCCCTGTAGCTTCAGAAATTGCCTGATCTAAGATAATTTCCGCATCTGCTACCCGTTTACCACGCAAATCCACTGTATTTCGAGACGTGCGAATAGCTGGGGCGGGTTTTTCCGGCTGAGGAACTACCGCGGGCTTCTGTTTAACTACTGGTTCAGCTTTTTGACCATCCAAAGATTCGATGTCTTCGAGCTTAACTGTCATCTTCATCATCCCAAAGCGAACGCTGAACTCACCATCCTCATCGGGAGCAGTTAAAACTTCCGCTGTTTGTCCAAACTGGGAAATCCGCACGCGATCGCCCACTTTGGGTTTAAACCCAACTTTGGGTTTTGCTGGTGCTTTTGGTTGATATTTTTGGGCAATTTGATTTAATGCATCTGTTGCTTGTTGAGCATCTTGGGCTTTAGGTGTACCTTTTTGCAACCGACGAATAACTTGGGCAATTTCACCTTTAGCCTGAGCGATGGCTTGTTGTACTGCTACTTCCTGATCAATCCGCAAAGCTTTTTCCCGTTCCTGCAAAGCTTGAGATTTTGCCGACACTTCCTTATATAAACGTTCCGCTTGCTGCAACAAACTTTGAGCTTCCGCAGCTTTAGTTTCTTGGCTGCGGCGTTGCGCTTCTAACCCAGCAATCACCTGATTAATTTCGTCCGTAGCTCCTCCCACTTGAGTTTTTGCCTGTTCTACCACCTCCGGTTTTAAACCTAAACGCAGAGCAATTGCTAAGGCGTTAGAACGTCCAGGAATCCCCCATAATAAACGGTAGGTAGGCGAAAGTGTGCTTTCATCAAATTCTACAGACGCATTTTCAAATCGCTGATCATCATATTTGAGCGCTTTTAATTCACCAAAGTGAGTTGTGGCCATTGTTAGCCGGGCATGATTAGCTAGATATTGTAGTAGAGCGATCGCTAAAGCACTACCTTCTGCTGGATCAGTTCCCGCCCCCACTTCATCCAGAAGGACGAGGGATTGGGTATTATCTGCCTGTTCCCCAAGACTCAAAGCATTCAAAATCCGACTAATCCGGCGAATATGTCCAGAAAATGTTGATAAACTTTGCTGTAATGATTGTTCGTCCCCAATATCAGCTAATACCTGGTCAAACCAAGGTATTTCTACTGGTTCGCGGGCGGGAACAAATAACCCTACCTTCGCCATTAATGCTGCTAAGGCCAGGGTTTTTAAAGTGACTGTTTTACCACCGGTATTTGGTCCAGTAATCGTTACTACCCGAATATGGGGACTAATTAATAAATCCACTGGAACCACCCCTTGACCATGTTCATGCTGCTGTTGCCACACTAACAGAGGATGGCGTAATTGCCTTAGGGTAATGACTTCATTTTCCCCACGGTTAATAAATCTGGGAGGATTAGCTCCTAACCAAAAACTGTACCTAGCCCTGGCGGTTGCTAAATCCAATGTGGTCACAATTGCTAACAACCGTTCCAAATCTACTTTGACTGCTGCGACTTGCTGTGTCAGCATCCGACGAATGGCTTCTTCTTCAACTTCCTCTCTTCTGAGAGTCTGTCGCAGTTGGTTACCCAAAGGCACTATAGAATTAGGTTCTATATAAAGAGTAGCTCCACTGGTAGAAGTATCATGTACAATACCCGGTATCGCATCCTTTTGGGGTGCTTTTACTGGGATAACAAAGCGATCGCCTCTTTGGGTAATAATTTGTTCTTGAACTGCGCTCGATTTTGCATGTAATATATTTTGCAATTTTTGAGTAATTTGAGCGCGTAATTTACGTACTTCTGTACGAATTTCACCCAGTTTTTGGCTAGCACGGTCGGTTACTTGGCCTCGTTCATCAATACATCGGTGTATTTCCTGCTCTAGTTCGGGATAAGTCCGTAAATCAGCAACTAACTGTGTGAGTACGGTCAAATCTTCTTGATTATCAATGACGCGGCGTAAATTTCTCGCCCCTGCCAAGGTCGTAGCGATCGCTAGCAGTTCATCCCCTGCTAAAATACCGCTAAGTTCTGCCCGTTCTAAAGAATCGCCAATATCTTGAACACCCTCAAATGACAATCCCGTTGTCATTCGATTCTCCAGTTGGTAAACTTCTTTAGTCTGGGCAAGTAATTGCTCACTTTCTGCTTGAGATGCAGGTATTTTCAGATGCAGTGATGCGATCGCCCCTAGTTTAGTAGCCGCAAATGTGGAAAGATGCTGACAGAGGCGATGCCATTCGAGTAGTTCTAAGGTTTCAGACTGGATCAAGGCTTCAATATCTAATCTAAAAGAATTGTAACAATTCTGGCTGCTATAGGACTCACTCTTCAAGGAGAAAAAATTACTGGGTCATGAGACCACTGTATTACTACCTCTTGACTCTTATGCAGATATATGCTAACTATCTTCAATTCTAGCCTGAAACAGGGTCAAGTTGGCATTTAAATACAAGAGTTTCTCAAATCTGCCCAACCAACTCAATATTATTCGGACAACGGATTTTAAAATTAGTTAAATATTTCAAGAAGTTTCATACAAAATATTAAAAAATATATTCTTGTGTACAAAGAAAAAAAATAGCCAAAATCATAGTCTAATATTCTGATGTGAAAACTATCAATTTCAATTAATGCCAACTGTATACAGGTATCACAGAAGCTAGTCAGCATAGTATATCGACAAAATCTTATGCTATTTAACCCTGCCAATTTACCCTATTGGATATTCCTAGGCATGGGAATATTGCTGTTTGTATTTCTGATCATTTCCATTGGGGGAGATGGAGATGTAGAATATGATGACGATATCGATATCCAAGTCAACCTTGATCAATTACTAGGATGGACAGGCCTTGGCAAAGCTCCACTCATATTGTTACTAGCAACAGATTTGAGTTTGTGGGGTATTTTAGGGCTGATATTAAACAGTTGGGCGATTAGCCTAAGTAAAGGTAATTTAAGTGGGTTTATTAGTGGAACTGTATTATTAATTTCGCTAATTATCAGCTTATTACTGGGGAGATTAATAGCACAAGTAATTGGGAAAATATTCGCTGAGTTTGGTGAAGATACTAGTAAAGAGCGATTGATTGGTTGTCTGGGTACGGTTACTTCCTTTTACATTCCTAGTGAACAGGAAGGTAAAATCGGGCAAATAGACATACTAGATGGAAAATCAAATTTTTTGACAATTAGTGCGGTTTTACCAAAATGGGCAACTGTGTCGCCCAAACGTGGAGAAACAGTAATTGTCATTGAAATCAATCAGCAAAATTATGTTGTGATTGCCCACAACAGTCGTGATGAACAACTTTGGCTAGCCAACTCCATCAACCAAGATAAAAATTAAACAAATAGAACAAATAGGGATCATAATTATGTTATTTTGGTTAACTTTTATCCAGTCATTGCCAACTGTAAACACACATCAAACCTTACAACCAAAACAGCAGGAAACAGGATATCTCGTTCAAACTATCCCAGTGAGAACTCAATCTACTATCGCTCAAATCCATAGTTCATTGGTATTACCAGGAGTAATTGGGGCTTTCATCCTATTACTTTTATTGAGTTTGTATGCTTACACAAGAGTTTATGTAGTCACACCCAATAATGAGGCTTTCGTCAGAACTGGGGGACTGTTTACAAAAAAGAAATCGGTAATTCTTTATGGCGGTTGTATTGTTTTACCAGGATTCCACCAACTGACTCGCGTCCCCCTGCGAGAAATTTCTATTGATGTAGAACGTACTGGAAAACTAGCCGTGCGTACTAAAGACTATCTGAGAGCAGATATTAGAGTCACATTTTATGTGTGTATTAATGCCTCTGAAGAAGATGTCTTAAAAGCAGCTGCGAGATTATCTCAGAATGGTAACAAAATTACTGGGGAAGATATAAAGAACGCTCTAGAAAAACGTGCTGATGATGCCATTAGAGCAGCAGCTAAAACCAAGGATATTGCAGAAATAGATTCAGATAAATTGGGTTTTGCTCAAGAAGTCTTGAACTTAGTAGGACCAGATCTAAAAAAAGTGGGTTTAACCCTCAATAATATTGCAATTTCGGAAATATTAGAAAGTGTTACCTATGACCCAGATAACTTTTTTGATGCCCAAGGTGTGCGTTTAAGAACGGAAATTATTCAGCGTTCCATTGAACAAAAACGGGAAGTTGAGTTAACAACCCAAGTAGCAATTGAGCAAAAAGAACTGGATGCTGAAAAGCGATCGCTACAAATTGCCCAGGAGAAAGAAAGTGCAAAACTAGCGCAAAAACTCCAAGTAGAGGCACTGAAGGCACAGCGAGAACGGGAAATTCAAGAAGCAAAAGATAAAGAAGCCGCCGCTATACAAAGAACTAAAATTATTCAAGATAAATTAGTTGCAGAAGAAGAAATTCGCAAAAAATTAGCTTTACAGCAAACCCAAATAGAAGCTGAGATTGCTCTGGAAGAACGAAACAAACAGTTAAAGGTGACCCAATCCCTGCAAAAACAAGAAGCCGAAATTGCCGAAATTGACCGTCAACAAAAGGTAGAATCAGGCAGACTCAAAGCACAAGTAGAAATAGTTGAGTCAGAAAGATTAACACGCATTGCCCAAGAAGACGTTGCGATCGCCATTGCGTCCAAAAAACGTGAAAGCTTTATGGCGCAGGCAGAACAAGCCAAAGCGGAAGAATCAGTCAATACAGCCGGGGAAATTGAAAAAGCCGAACGTGACAAACGCTTGTCAACTATTGCAGCGGAAAAGGCCGCCCAACAGCTGAGTATTAGCGATCGCAATATCATAGAAATAGATGCTTTCCGCCGTCGTCGCCAAGCAGAAATTGCCCAAGAAGCAGCAGAATTAGAAGCTGAGTCAATTCGGATCCTCGCCGCAGCTAACCGCGATCAAGTTTTAGCAGAAGCAGAAGCCCTAAAAGTGAAAATTGCCGCCGAAAATACCATCAGTAATGTTAACCTATCTGCTAAAATTCTCACTACTATTTGGCCGGAATTAGCCGATAAACTCCCGGAAATTATTACCGCATTAGCACCTCAACCTGGAGTTTTAGGAGATACTCGTATTTACTCATTCCCTGGTGCCAACGGTACAAATAGCAGTCAAGATATTAACAAATTACTTCTTTCTACCAGTGGGCTTTCCTTAATTAATACCTTGCTTGACGAAGGGAAGTTAGGGGAATTAATCGGGCAATTTAGCCAACTAGTCCGTACTGAAAATCAAGTAATTAAGGACACAGACAGTAATGTTTACTTATCTAACAAGACAACACAAACTTATAGCCAGACCAACAAAGAAATTGGTTAACAATAGTTAGGAACGCTTACTTAGTATAAAAGATTTTATGACAGGCGCAGCAGTCATCATATCCTAGCTCGGAGAGAGGACTTAAGTCCTCTCTCCGTCAGGGAGGCAGAGCAATGAGTAAAAACAGAAAATTGAAATTTCCGCTGAGGTGTAACTAATTGTAAACTATTTGCTTAAAACGAGGAAATATTACTAAATCACGCTAGACGAAAAGTAGTTGATTTAATGAGGTCTTAATGCAGCATGTCACTCCCAAGGAAGCAGCTAAAATCCTTGGTGTCCATGTATCGAGTCTCAGGAGATGGGAAAACGAAGGCAAGAAGCTTAAAGCAATCCGTACACCAGGAGGTCAAAGGCGGTTCATCCTCGAAGAAGTCGAAAAAATTGGCGGAATACCCCGGACAATTAAAACTATTTGCTATGGACGAGTATCGACTCATTCCCAGCAAGATGATTTGCAACGACAACTTGAACACTTACGCACAAGATATCCAGAGGCTGAAATTATTTCAGAAGTTGGAAGCGGACTCAATTTTAAACGGAAAAAATTCCTCGCCATTCTGGAACGAATCATCGACGGCGATATCCAACGTATTGTCTTTCCCCACCCTGACCGACTTGTCCGATTTGGATTTGAATTGGTTAGGTGGTTATGCACAAAATTTGAGTGCGAACTCGTGGTTCTCAATGACCGCCAGCTCAGTCCAGAGCAGGAACTCGTACAAGATATGCTGTCGAGCATCCACTGTTTCTCTAGCAGGTTATACGGGCTTAGAAAATACAAGTCAATCATCAAAGAAGACTTACAAAAAGAAATCGCGTCACAAGGAATCGACAAAGCAGCCTCCGAACAGTGTATTGACAATCAGGCTATTTCCTAGTAAAGAATTACATCGAGTTTGGAAGCGTTGGATTGCCGCTTATCGTTATTACTTCAATCAGTGTATTAGTTAGGACTTACGCATTGACAAAAAACATGATCTATGATGGCTAGATCATGCGATCGCTATTAAGATTAGCAAAAATATGCTCACGGACAACAGAAGTAAATAGATTCCTCTGTACTTCATACCAATTGCTAATTATATTT
>NZ_JANQDG010000114.1:0-95407 GCF_029891665.1 Anabaenopsis sp. FSS-46
ACGACAAGAAGACAGCCAGAGATGGAAGTCTTACAGGTATTCATGACAAGAACCATATCACTGAGGAGCCGTATGAGGTGAAAGTCTCACGTACGGTTTTGTAGACGAGTCGGTTGGGTGACTGACCGGCTTAGTTTAATATTATTCCGTTTTTAGTGGCGATTTTTGTAGCTATTGGGATGTTTCGTGCTAGTGGCGCTCTGGATATCCTCACAGCCATAGTTTCTCCCCTTACCTCACTCATCACCCTTCCCCCTGAAGCTTTACCCATGGCATTAATTCGCCCTCTTTCCGGTAGTGGTTCCTTTGGGTTGATGTCGGAAATTGTCAAAAATGACCCGGATGGTTTTCTGTCCTTTCTGGTTTCTACTATGCAAGGTTCCACGGAAACTACCTTTTATGTTATGGCAGTGTATTTTGGTAGTATTGGCATTGTTCGCACCAGTTATACACTTCCGGCGGCGCTGTGTGCTGATGCAGCAGGAATGTTGGCATCTTTGGCAGTCTGTCGCATAATGTTTTAAGTAGATGTATTCTCAGCCAATGAATATCTTTAAAACTGTTGTTACGATCATCAAAGTGATATCGACAATTTTTATCTCCGCTGCCATTGGCTGGGAATTGTGGAATATTTATACAGTTACACCCAGCAGCCTGAATTTTATTTTTTGGCTGGAACGTTTTGCCATTACCGCCCATTTAATTGAGGCGGTGATTGGGGGTTTTTATGCCGGGAGAAAACAAGAAACACCTATCAAATATGGGATTTATACGTTTTTTGTGGGTACGGTTGCTTTGATGGAATTGTTTGCTCCAGAGGAAAACAGTTGACTGTTGACTGTTGACTGTTGACTGTTGACCAGGGTTTAAGAGATCCGACAATCGGGAGACAGGGGTTAGAAACCCCTGTCTGATAGCTAAAGTCGGATAAATCCGACTGGAATAGATGACTAGGCTATCCCCTCAAGATAATCAAATACATGATCTTGCTTGTCACACAGATCCCCGACTTCTGGGCAAGTTATATGAGATTATCTTTAATTATCTAAGAAGTCGGGGATCTTACCCCCCTCCACAGATCCCCGACTTCTGAAACTAAATTATCCCAGACAATCTCTAATTATCTAAGAAGTCGGGGATCTTACTCACCCGCGATCTGCTTGCAGCAGCGCTTCGCTATCGCTATCTTTTCTGGGTGGTTGACTGTTGATGGTCATACCTCTTCCCGGTCAACAGTCAACAGTCAACAAATCCAAAAATACCTACCCCCGAATGACTGTAATATTTCTCCCCTGGGGACTCAGGGTTATTTCGGTGGAGGTGCGATCGCTAATGGGGGGTAAGTTAGGGCGACGGTCAAATATGATTAACCATCCCGTATCTAAATTGAGTCCTGATAAATATTTATCTAATTGTATCAATCCTTTGGGTAAGGGGTCGGCTTTACCCTGTTTCCATACCTTTAATTCCATCCCTAAGACCACATCCCCATACCTTAAACATATATCCATCCTCCCAGAGCCAATGGCGTATTCCCGCTCTAAGCTACCACCACCATTAACAACCCGGTGTAAAAATGCCATTAATACTAAGTGGGGGGCTATTTCTGGGTAGGGAGTACTTTTAAATAATGGCTCTCCATGTTGTCGCCAAAAGTCTAAGAATAAGTCTAATAATTTTTCTGGGATTAATTCACCACTGGTACTCAACCATTCAGGTTCAATCACCCCTAAGGACATAATGGGGGTATAGGCTAAAACTTTAGGTAAAACTTCTCTATATATGGGGTTGGCAATTTCTAAACCTCTGATGGGATGATAGCGACACAATCCTAAATCTAGGAGAAAACGAATATCATCATTAGGTACATCTGGTAATTCTTCCCCAGCTAACATGGGTTGAATAATCGCCTTAACTCTATCTTCTCGCAGTCGCTCTGCTAAACTATCTAGATGGGTGTCTTGCCTTTGAATTAAGATATCTTTAGCTTGATTGATTAAATCTACTGTGATGGGAATATTCACATCTTCTGCTAAATACTCTGTGACTTCCTTAGCTAAAGCATTGACTAACCAAGGTTGACCTTGAGTTAAATCATAGGCGTGGTTAATGGCTTGGTGGGTAAAGATTTGTCCTGTGGCTGCGGTGTGTTGTTCATACAGACTTTTTACCTCTTCTAAGGTGAAATTACTTAAAGTCAGAGAGCGCACCTTGATATTAAAGGGGCTAGAGGTATTTAACCTATCACTACCGCCAGAGGCTACCTTATAATCACGTACATCCCGCATCCCGATTAAGGCTACACATTGGGGGAAACCTTGGGGGCGACGGGGAAAACCATCCCTTAATTGCCTTAAGACAGTAATTAAAGTTTGATTTTGCAGGGAGTCAATTTCATCAATAAACACCACCAACGGGCGCACAGAAGTTTCCACCCAGGCAGTTAAAGCAGTATTTATCCGTTGTCCTGGTAGTGCATTCGGCCACACCGGTGGTTCTAGCTCCTTGGGTAGCCAAAATCTTGCCGCCTCTCGCCAAGCACCTAAAATTGCCTGTTCTGCTATTTCTGGCTGATTGGGAAAGGGCGAGCCTACTTCTGCTGATACCATGACGGCGGTGTACTTACCACTGGCTGTTAATTCCTGTGCTAGGGTGAGCATGGCAGTGGTTTTACCGGTTTGTCTGGGTGCATGGATGACAAAGTAATTCTCTTGCTCAATCAGGCGTTTTAACTCTGGTAACCGCTGACTGGTGGGTAAGGTATAGTGGATATTTGGCTTACAAGGGCCAGCAGTGTTAAACCATTTAGTCATAAAAGTTTAGGTATAGCTTGATTTGATTATAACTCCTATGATTGTTAACTGTTGACGGTTGACTGTTGACGGTTGACGGTTGACTGTTGACTGTTGACGGTAGAGTATTCTAGATAACCCACTAGTCCACTTTCAGTGGACTTTAGCTATCAGACAGGGGTTTTTAACCCCTGGCTAATGACTTTAGCTATCAGACTCTTAATTTATGCCATGGCTTCCTCAAAAATCTATCTTTAGATGGATGACAAACTTATTTAAATCTGATAATTTGATGTTTAATGTAAAAAAAAACACATACTTAACGAGTTACGTATTTTAAGTTAAAATCTCAGTTTTTTGGTTTTCAACGGCGATCATCGCCTAAAGGTAAGGTTTTTGCAGGTATTAAGTGAGGAGAAATTTATGATTATTGAATGGACAAAGCTATTGGGAACTACCAGCGGGGACATAGCCCATGCCCTAACCACAGGGGTGGATGGCTCTATCTATGTTGCTGGTTATACCGAAGGTAACCTAGATGGGCAAACCAATAGTGGGGCTGGGGATGCCTTTATCACTAAGTACCAACCCGATGGCACTAGGTCATGGACAAAGCTATTGGGAACTAGTAGCAGGGACGAAGCCAATGCCCTAACCACAGGGGTGGACGGCTCTATCTACGTTGCTGGTTATACCAATGGCAACCTAGATGGGCGGACTAACAGTGGTAATCAGGATGCCTTTATCACTAAGTACAACCCCGATGGCACTAAGGCATGGACAAGGCTCTTGGGAAGTCCTAGCCAGGACATAGCCAATGCCCTAACCACAGGGGTGGATGGCTCTATCTTCGTTGCTGGTTCTACCAGTGGCAATCTAGATGGGCAAGGTAACAATGGGGATGGGGATGCCTTTATTACTAAGTACAACCCTGATGGCACTAAGGCATGGACAAGGCTTTTGGGAACTGTTTTTTTCGACGAAGCCCATGCCCTAACCACAGGGGTGGATGGCTCTATCTATGTAGCTGGTTATACCAGTCTCAACCTAGATGGGCAAACTAATAGTGGGGGTAGGGATGCCTTTATCACTAAGTACAACCCCGATGGCACTAAGGAATGGACAAGGCTGTTGGGGACTGGCACTTCGGATGAGGCCAATGCCCTGACCACAGGACTTGATGGCTCTATCTATGTAGCTGGTTATACCAATCGCAACCTAGATGGGCAAATTAATAGTGGGGGTAGGGATGCCTTTATCGCTAAGTACAACCCCGATGGCACTAAGGAATGGACAAGGCTGTTGGGGACTGGCACTTCGGATGAGGCCAATGCCCTAAGAACGGGGGCTGATGGTTCTATCTATATTTCTGGCTATACTAGTGGCGACCTAAGTGGGCAACCTAACAATGGGGGTGTGGATGCCTTTATCACTAAGTATAAACCCGATGGTACTAAGGAGTGGACAAAGCTATTGGGAACTAGTAGTAATGAATCTGCCAGTGCCGTGACCACGGGGGTGAATGGCTCTATCTTTATTGCTGGTTCTACCTTTGGCGACCTAAATGGCCAAACTCATAGTGGGAATGGTGATGCTTTTATCACTAAGCTGATAGATGAGGAAATTAACCCTACTTTATCCATAGCCCCTACCAACGCCATACAATCAGAAGGGAACACAGGTACTACACCCTTCACCTTCACAGTTACCCGCACAGGAAATACAGGTACAAGTAGTGCTAACTGGGCTGTAACAGGTACAGGAACCAACCCCGCCAACGCCGCCGACTTTGGGGGAACCCTCCCCACAGGTAGAGTCACCTTTGCAGCAGGGGAAACATCTCAAGTAATTACAGTCAATGTCAGTGGTGATAGGGTAGTAGAACCAGACGAAACCTTTACCGTTACCCTATCTAACCCCAGTAACGCCACTATTACCACAGGTACTGCTACGGGGACAATTCTCAATGATGATGCGAGCCTAGACATCGCCCCCACCAACGCCATCAGGTTAGAAGGTAACACCGGAACTACCCCCTTGACCTTCACAGTTACCCGCACAGGAAATACCACAGGTATCAGCACAGTTAACTGGGCGGTAACAGGTACAGAATTCAACCCCGCGAACGCCGCCGACTTTGGGGGAAATCTTCCCACGGGTACTGTCACCTTTGCTGCAGGGGAAACATCTCAAGAAATTACAGTCAATGTCAGTGGTGATACCGTAGCAGAACCAAATGAAACCTTTACTGTTACCCTATCCAACCCCAGTAACGCCACTATTACCACTGCTACTGCTGCGGGGACAATTCTCGATGATGATTTAACAAATCCCCCTCAACTGGTGATTAACCCTGAAAGCAACAAGGTTACACCAGGAAGGGGAGATATCACCTTAAACTATCGTATTGATAACTTTAACGATTCTCAGATATCTTTTGCAGGATTTTCAATTTACTTTGATAATTCTGAACTGAATATTAACACTGGGGATGTTAATCTGTCTAGTTCTGTGGGGACTATAGTTAGCAAAACCATCATTGATGACACAGCAGATGCTGATAATGACCCTAACACTGATAAGGAATTGATTCTGACTATTAGCCCTCTTGAGTCTACTAACAGTGATAGCGTCTTTGTGAATATTCCCTTTACCACCACATCTGGTTTTGATGGGGAAAGTAGAGTTAACTTTGCTGCTAACAGTGGTAACCCTGGTGTGGATGTATTAGGAGTACCTTCGGTCACAGTCAGTGGACTGGCCGCCGATATTGATGGTAACGGTAGGGTAACAGGTGCTGATTTATTGTTCATTAGCCAATATCTGCTGTTACGGAATAATCCGAATGTGGATGCGATTTTACAAAGTTCTTTTAATCTGTTTAGCACTGAAACCGTGGGAGCCACAAATACTACCGGTGCTGCTTTGAGGAATGCGATTACTAATGGGGTGAACAGATTAGCCTTTGACGTTGATAGTAATGGTCAAGTCACAGGGGGGGATATTTTCTTAATTAACCAAGGGTTGTTACTGAAGAATAACTCTAATGTCAATGCCATTCTGCAAACTACCTTTAATCTATTTACCAGTGAACTCACAGGACCGAGAAACACAGGAGCCGAAATTAATGCTTTTATCTCTGAGTTGCTGGGGTAAATAAGTAACTGTTGACGGTTGACGGTTGACGGTTGACGGTTGACGGTTGACGGTTGACTGTTGAGGGGTCAGGGTTTAAGAGCTACGACCACGGGGAGCCAGGGGTTAAAAACCCCTGTCTAAAAGCTAAAGTCGGATAAATCCGACTGGCTGTTGACGGTTGACGGTTGACTGTTCACGGTTGACTGTTGAGGGGTCGGGGTTTAAGAGCTACGACCACGGGGAGCCAGGGGTTAGAAACCCCTGTCTAATAGCTAAAGTCGGATAAATCCGACTGGGTGTTGACTGTTGATTGTTGACGGTTGACGGTTGACTGTTGAGGGGTCAGGGTTTAAGAGCTACGACCACGGGGAGCCAGGGGTTAGAAACCCCTGTCTGATAGCTAAAGTCGGATGAATCCGACTGGGTGTTAAATATAACTTTATAAATAGGGTTAACAATGATTGCTTAGAGTATTATATATAACCTACCAGTCTACTTTTAGTGGACTTTCGCTATCAGACGCTGAATTTATTCCCCGGTTAATGGCTGTTGACGGTTGACGGTTGACTGTTAACTGTTGACGGTTGACGGTTGACGGTAGAGTATTCTAGATAACCCACTAGTCCACTTGCAGTGGACTTTAGCTATCAGCCAGGGGTTTTTAACCCCTGGCTAATGACTTCAGCTAAATGAGATTATCCCAATTATCTCAGAAGTCGGGGATCTTACCCGCCCAGGTGATGAAAGTCGATCGCATATGCTGTGTTTTTTGTGGCTTTAAATTTAAATTTAAACCTCAGAGTTTTCTGCCACCTAGGTACACAAGTAAAGGTAAAATTAAGAATCTATCTTGAAATCACCGCATCTATAAGCCCCATGTATTGCGATTACCTGGTACAAATTCTGACTGCTCGTGTGTATGATGTTGCCCAGGAAACCCCCCTGGAATATGCCCCTAATCTCTCAAAACGACTGAATAATAATCTCTTGCTGAAGCGGGAAGATATGCAGTCAGTGTTTTCTTTTAAGCTGCGGGGTGCTTATAACAAGATGGTAAATCTGACACCAGAACGGCTAGCTCAAGGTGTAATTGCCGCATCTGCGGGTAATCATGCTCAGGGTGTGGCTTTGGCTGCTAGTCGGTTAGGTGCGCGAGCAATTATTGTCATGCCGGTGACTACCCCCCAAGTTAAAATAGATGCGGTGAAAGCTAGGGGGGGAGAGGTGGTATTATATGGTAATACCTATGATGATGCCTACGCTTATGCTCGTGAGTTGGAGGCAGAAAAAGGATTGACTTTTATTCATCCCTTTGATGATCCTGAAGTGATTGCTGGACAGGGGACAATTGGGATGGAGATTTTACGGCAATACCAGCAACCCATCCATGCAATTTTTGTGGCTATTGGTGGCGGTGGTTTGATTTCGGGAATTGCAGCTTATGTTAAACGATTGCGTCCGGAAATTAAAATCATCGGTGTTGAACCTGTGGATGCTGACGCTATGTCACAATCGCTGAAGGCGGGACATCGTGTACGTTTACCCCAGGTGGGTTTATTTGCTGACGGGGTGGCGGTACGAGAAGTGGGTGCAGAAACCTTTCGTTTATGTCAGAATTACGTAGATGAAGTTATTTTAGTAGATACAGATGATACCTGTGCGGCGATTAAAGATGTGTTTGAGGATACACGTTCAATTTTAGAGCCGGCGGGTGCATTAGCGATCGCCGCTGCTAAAGCCTACGCGGAACGAGAACAAATTCAGGGAAAAACCTTGATTGCTGTAGCTTGCGGTGCTAATATGAACTTTGACCGTCTGCGGTTTGTGGCGGAACGCGCCGAATTTGGCGAACGTCGTGAGGCTATTTTTGCAGTAGCTATTCCCGAAGAACAGGGTAGTCTGCGGAAATTTTGTCAATGTATAGGCGATCGCAATCTGACTGAATTTAATTATCGCATAGCCGACGAAAAAGAAGCCCATATTTTTGTCGGTGTACAAATCCAAAACCGTGCTGATGCAGTCAAAATGGTAGAAACCTTTGAAACTTATGGTTTTAAAACCATTGACTTAACCGATGATGAACTGACAAAATTACACCTGCGCCACATGGTGGGTGGACATTCTCCCCTAGCTCATAATGAATTACTCTACCGGTTTGAATTTCCCGAACGTCCCGGCGCTTTAATGAAATTTGTCGGTTCTATGAGTCCTAACTGGAACATTAGTATGTTCCACTACCGTAACAATGGGGCAGATTACGGGCGAATTGTGGTAGGAATGCAAGTACCTCCCCAGGAAATGCAGGAATGGCAAGCATTTTTAGATACCCTTGGTTATCGTTATTGGGATGAAAGCCAGAATCTGGCGTATAAACTGTTTTTGGGGTAGCTCCCTGTCTACCCCAAATATAAGACAATTTTAGGCTTTTAATTCCGCGTGTTCTTCAAAGATAAAATGTTCATCTCGTCCCTTGATACTGTCGTCTGGCCATTTCACCCAATAATGTCTTTCTTCCAAACGAGCATCTAAAAAGGGATATTCCCCCGGAACAATATTTTCTAAAGTTTCTGGGAGTAAGTCTGAGGATTGATCTGTAGAAGGTTTGAGGATGGTTGGCTGTTTAATGATTAACGTACCAGGTAAACTGGTATCCTCTGGGGGAGGTGGAGGAGCATCTTTACCCACTAAGCCAACTTTGATCGCTTCGGCCATTTTTTCGGCATCAAACAGATCCATATCGGCTTTAGAATCAATAAAGCAACATTCTACTAGAATCGCCGGCATGGAAGTATTCCTGATGACAAAAAAAGCGGGTTTGCTTTTAACTCCTCTGTCCTTAAATCCTAGTTTGACAATTTCATTGAGCACTCTGCGAGCAATAGCTTGAGAAGCATTGCTAATGGCGAAAACTTCTGAACCTCTGGGAGCATTTGTAGGGGAAAACGCGTTGAAATGTATAGACACAAAGATGTCTACTTGATTGGCGTTAGCTTTATTAACTCGTTGACGAAGAGAATCAGGTGATGAGGTGGCGGTGCTAGGAGTGCAATTGATCACACTGTGTCCCAATGCAGTTAATTTTTGCATCAGGCGAGTGCCTACATCTTTAGTTAGGACATCCTCTCTTTTTATACCTACTGCACCAGTATCACGGGGAGGGCAGTTGTGTCCTATGTCAATTCCAAATTTCATACGAGGATTTCCTTAAAGGCTAATCAATCACGGTTTATTGACACTCTCCGGGCTGAATCCCCGGAGATTCTTGGTTCAACGAGTGCACTTACATTAGACACCTTGCGGTACTTAAACCAGAGGTGGTTCTCTCCTAAGCGCGTTAACTTTCCGAGTGCTCCTCGGTAGTTGGATTACTCCAAGAATTTGTTTGACTTAAATTCGCTTGTAGGCTTACTAGTATATGTAAATTTTTATCATACATATATTTTGAAGCCGGCCTTATATTTATAGCCATTAAAAAGACTTATGTCATCTATCTAAAGATAGATATTAGATAAATATTTTTCGTATCTAGGGTTACTATTTGATAGGGTAGGGTGGGGTAAACCATAAAAAACTCAGTACACAGGTAACACAGGATAATCAATCGATCGCCTTTTCGGTGTTCTCCTCCATAATGAATTGTGATAGCCATAGAAGTTTAGAAACGGTAAATATGCACAGCAGCGAAAAACTATCTCTCCCCCTGATGGGTTGCGGCACTTGGGCATGGGGTAATCAACTACTCTGGGGATATAATCAAAGCATGGATGGACAGTTACAAGCTGTGTTTAACCTGTGTGTGAGCAGTGGTGTAACTTTGTTTGATACAGGTGATTCCTACGGAACTGGAAGATTAAACGGACGCAGTGAGTCACTCCTGGGACGATTTACCAAAGAATATCAAGGTGCAAATCAAGATCATATCTGCATTGCGACCAAGTTGGCGGCTTATCCTTGGAGATGGACAAGTCAATCAATGGTCAAAGCTTGTCAGTCATCGGCTCAACGCTTGGGTAAAAATGTTGATTTAGTGCAGATGCACTGGTCTACAGCTAATTATGCACCTTGGCAAGAATCAGGTTTGTTAGATGGTTTAGCTGATTTATACGCACAAGGATTAGTTAAGGGGGTGGGCTTATCTAATTATGGACCCAGACGTTTACAATTTGTACATCAAAAATTTGCGGCGCGGGGCGTTCCCATTAAGACTTTACAAGTCCAGTATTCTCTACTATCTACCTATCCGGTGACGGAATTAGGTCTCAAAGATGTTTGTGATCAATTGGGGATAAAATTAATCGCCTATAGTCCTTTAGCATTGGGGATATTAACCGGAAAATATACAGAAACTGGGAATTTACCCCCTGGTATCCGGGGTTTATTATTCAGACAACTATTACCAGGAGTGCGATCGCTGGTGGAATGTTTGCGGGAAGTGGCAAAATCTAGAAATAAAACTATGTCTCAAGTAGCAATTAACTGGTGTATTTGTAAGGGAACCATTCCCATCCCCGGTGCGAAAAGTGTGGAACAAGCACAGGAGAATATTGGTGCTTTAGGATGGCGGTTAGACTCTGGCGAAATTACCGCATTAGATCAAGCTGCAGCCAGCACAGATAAAAAAATGGTACAAAATATATTTCAAACACGGTAAAAATATTGGTAGAGACGCACGTAATCACATCTCTACCCACAGGCTTAATTTTGGAATCTATGATTTACCCTCAGCTATCGCTATCAGGAAAAACCCATTGAGGTGGTTCCATGATTTTCTTGCGCAGGCGTTCTTCTGCGATCGCCAGCATTTGGTCTAGGGAAGTTTCTTGAATAAATTTGCTTGTGGCTTCTCTAAATTCGATATTGGGGCAATTATCCCCTAAAACGCAGCCGTTAACGCAGGCTTCGGCACAATTGATTTTTTGTTCCATAGTGAATTCCTCTCTAGTGAAAATATATGATCTCAAACTCTTGCTACTCTAAGAGCATATATATATATAAACCCAATACAATTTTTTGCTAAAAAGGGCGCTTATGTCGGAACTCTTAGCTATTACCGGAACCATCGCCGCCATCGCTACGGCTGTGGTTCCGCAACAAGGTAGCGTTACTATTGTACGGGTATCTGGTTCCCAAGCAATGGCGATCGCTCAAACCCTATTTTACGCTCCTGGGGGTCAGGTTTGGGAGAGTCACCGCATCCTTTACGGTTATATTCGTCATCCCCAGACCCAACAATTAGTAGATGAAGCTTTATTATTAATCATGGCAGCACCCCGTTCTTATACTCGTGAGGATGTGGTAGAATTCCATTGTCATGGTGGTATGATTACAGTGCAGCAAGTCTTACAACTGTGTTTAGAACAGGGTGCTAGACTGGCTCACCCAGGAGAATTTACTCTCCGGGCTTTTTTAAATGGACGACTAGATTTAACCCAAGCTGAAAGTATAGCTGATTTGGTGGGAGCGCGATCGCCCCAAGCTGCTCAAACTGCTTTAGCTGGTTTACAGGGAAAATTGGCTCATCCCATCCGACAGTTACGCGCTGACTGTTTAGATATTCTCGCAGAAATTGAAGCCCGGATTGACTTTGAGGAAGACCTACCCCCCCTGGATGATAAAGGCATCATATCACAGATTAATCAAATTGCTGCCGAAATTAGTAAATTATTAGCCACTAAAGATCAAGGTGAACTGCTGCGAACAGGTTTAAAAGTGGCGATTGTGGGACGACCAAATGTCGGTAAGTCCAGCTTATTAAATGCTTGGAGTCAGAGCGATCGCGCTATTGTCACTGATTTACCAGGTACTACCAGGGATGTAGTGGAGTCCCAGCTAGTGGTGGGGGGGATACCTGTACAAGTCCTGGATACAGCTGGAATTAGGGAAACCGTAGACCAAGTAGAAAAAATTGGCGTAGAGCGATCGCGTCGTGCTGCTAGTGCTGCTGATTTGGTATTATTCACCATTGATGCTGCTGCGGGATGGACTGAGAATGATGAGGAAATTTACCAACAAGTAAAAGACCGTCCCTTGATTTTAGTGGTTAATAAAATTGACTTAGTAGAAAATACATCTATTGTATCTAGTAAATATCCTGATAATGTTGAGGAAATTGTTACCACATCAGCGGCTAAAAATCAAGGAATTGATGCTTTAGAAACAGCCATTTTAAAGATAGTTCAAACCGGAAAAATACAAGCTGCTAATTTAGATTTAGCCATCAACCAACGACAAGCCGCAGCTTTAACTAAAGCTAAAATATCTTTAGAACAAGTACAAATGACAATAGCTGCACAATTACCCCTAGATTTTTGGACAATCGACTTACGAGGCGCAATTCAAGCATTAGGAGAAATTACCGGAGAGCAAGTTACAGAATCTGTATTGGATAGAATTTTTAGTAAATTCTGTATTGGTAAGTAAATCTTATGGTGTGGGTAGATTACCCCCTTTTACCCTACAGATTTAATCCCAGATAATCCTGAGAAAGTTACCACAGATAAACACAAATGGGGTAAAATACATTATGTTAATCCTCCATTCATCAAGATGAAATAAATGGCTTTTGGAAATTATCTTAATGCTGCTAATGCCTTAATTGTTGGTGCTAGTCAGGGGATAGGTTTGGGTTTTGTGAAAAATTTATTGGAAGATAGTAGAATTAAAAAAATTTATGCAACCTATCGTCAAAGAGAAACAGCAGGGGAATTAATCACTTTACAAAACCAATATCCTGATAAATTGACTTGTTTATCTATGGATATTACCCAAGAGTCCCAAATTGTCGCAGTTATCCAACACATCAAAGCCGAAGTCAACCAGTTACACTTAGTAATTAACTGTGTCGGAATATTACACGACGACACCTTACAACCTGAAAAAAGTTTAAGACAAATTAATTCAGAAAATTTACTACGCTACTTCCAAGTTAATAGTATTGGTTCTATTCTATTGGCTAAACACCTGTTAACCTTATTCCGCCATCCTGAACCCAGCGTTTTTGCGAGTATTTCTGCTAAATTAGCTAGTATTGGCGACAACCAACTGGGTGGTTGGTATGGTTATCGTGCTTCTAAAACCGCACTGAATATGTTTATGCGGACAGCAGCAATTGAGTATGGGAGAAGTTCCCCTAAAACGCTATTAGTTACTTTACATCCTGGGACAACAGATACAAGTCTATCCCGTCCATTTCAAACAAATGTCACCAAAGACAAGTTATTCTCTGTAGAACGTACGGTTAAGCAACTCTTACAGGTGATTTCACAACTGGAAGAAGGCGACAGCGGTCAATTTTTCTCTTGGGATGGAAGTAGGTTACCTTGGTAGCTGAAATTAACTGACGCTGAGGAAAACCCATGAAATTTTTTATTCCCGCTGCTAATGACCATACCAGAGCGGAAGATGTTTATCACAAGATTGCTCAATTCGCCCAAGCTCCAATTACTCAAAAGCGGATTTGGAAGTTAAGCTGGGTTGAGAACGGTGTCAAGATGGAATCTGAGGTGGGTAGACCTTTACCATTTCCATATCTCACCGGTCAAGAGCTAGTTTTAGCCATTTTTGATTGTGAAAACCTGTATAAAATTTGTACTCTCACTCATGGAGCAGTGAAGGGAACACCTGTGTTAGTGGTAAAAAACTCCCAATGCTCAGTAGTCTATTTTTCCGCTGATATCAATAGTAATTAAATCGGGAGGTTAACTTGTATTTGAACATCAAGAATTATGATTAACTCATGAGTTCCAAGAGGTTTGATTAAAATTTCTACTAACAAGTATTTTGTGCAAGACTCAGCTGATTTAACCCCCGCAACGATTGAGCGGGTAAAACAAGGTGTAGCTGCTGCCAGCGATCGCGCTGTACGGGATATAATCAAAGAAGTTCTTCAGGGTCTGGAAGTTATTAGTCAAGGACATCCAGAAACTAAAATTCATCCCCTGGTGCGTCGTTGGGTATTGCGAACTTTCATCCATACTTTGTTTCGCGTACGGGTGGAAAACCTGGAGAGAATACCGGAAAAACCAGCTATCCTCGCAGCGAACCATCTCCACCATATCGACCCCTTACTACTGCTCGGGGAACTCCCCACCCATCCCCAATACTACGTTCTGGGTGATGCTCGGACTCTTTATAATAAGTGGTGGAAGCGTTTTATATTGCGCTTCGTGGGTGGTGTGATTCCTTTAGAACGTATCTGGAAAGAAGAAATAGCAGTCATAGAAGCAAGTAAGCACCAACGACAAGACCTTCTAGAACTCGCTCAAGCAATTGAGGACAATGTACCCACCGGGGAGGATATCCCCACCCTGCGAAAAATTAACCGCATTGTCCAGGGTTTGTTATCCCGTGGTAACGGACTGGTTGTATTTCCCGAAGGACGCTTAGGAAGCACAGAGGGTCAGTTACATCCTCTGAAGCGAGGAACAGTAATTTATGCTTTGCGGGCTGGTGTACCTATAGTACCAGTCGTAATAATTGGTACACACGACCTGTATTTAGGCAAAAAGTTAACTGTACGCTTCGGGGAACCATTATACTTTTCTCAAACTTCCAGAATCAAGCGTCAGGAAGTAGATTCAGCATTAGAAACCTTACAAAACGCTTTACTGAGTCTGTTACCCACTGACTATGTAGAACCAAAAGGAATTAAGATTTTGCGTCATTTTCTCAATCATATGTTCTGGTAGTTCAGGAGAAGATCACTTCCCACGCCATAAGTTTTGTAACCACTGCAAAACTTTGACAATGATTTCTTCTAACCATAGTATAATTTTATCGAGCCACTCTAGCAGTTTCTCTAAAAGGTGCTTATCATAGCCCATAAAAGTTGCGGGAACTTCTATCCAGTCTGGCGCAAATTCCAGGTTATGGTACTTATTCTCAGTTGTAGCTGGGGAATTAACCCCTGGAGAGGTTTTTACAGACCTTTGCAACCAAGCAGATTTGGTCTGGATCTGACTATCAGACCCACTTAGGGATATGACTGTCGGATCATGACTAAACAAATCATGGAAATCTAACCAGGAATCTCCGACTAAATCTTCTGAATCAGGGTATTTTGCCAGGATTTTTTCCGGTGCTTTCTCCAGTTTTTTATGTTTATTTCCCCCAAAAAAGTAATTAATTGCAGCTGCAATTAAATCCCTAATATTCAGTTTATTAGTTTCTAAACTATCAGCATTGACTGCTATATCCTCTGGTTTGCCATAAATCAATATTTTTAGCTCAGTTTGAGCAATTGCAATCATCTCTTGGCTGCGCTTTTGTATAGGTAACAAAGCCTTGGTTTCCCATTTAGCCACAGATGTATCCAACCAGGAAATTAATTTATTAGTTAGAAATGAATTATTTGGTCTACCTTCCGGCAAAGCTGGTATATTTACTTTACTTATGCCGGTAATTGTTGCTAAAATATATTTTTTAATCTTGCTAATTAATTGACTGTGTGGTTGGTTTTCAGGTAACTGCCAAGGTGGTTGAGAATTTTCTAATTCAAAGATTATCCTGGCGGCTAATTTTGCTTGTTGGTTGGGTGTGAGAATATCTAAAATTTTATTCTCAGTAGTAACAAGTACCAAATTACGACTTACCAAGTGTGTAGCAATTCCCTGAATCACCTGATAGGGTGGGGTGGTTATCCTCCTACTACCATTCCCTAGCCATATGTTACGTTCATTTATAGGTAACGCCACCCTATCGCCATCAGAAAATTTTCTGGGTGGGGTAGGGAGATAACGCCCAAGTTTTGACCGCAAAAACCGGAAAAATCTCACAGGTGCAGATTCAGAGTCAGAAGGTAAACTTCTGACTGCTGCTAAGACTCGTTCAATGGGTGCGTCAGATTTAGGCTCTTGCGGTTGTAACTTCAGTCTGGGTGGTGATTTAGCCTCTAAAGTTTTATTTGCTAATTCTGTGGGATGAAATAATTGGTAGAGGGGGTAAAGCAATATTTCCAGACTCCACTTACTTGCAACTTGCAAATGTCGGAAGGTGTGATCCCACTGTTGTGTCAACCGCCGAGTTTGCTGGTGGACAAAATTTAGTAGTCTACTTTGATAACGACCCAGAGAACCAGACATAATAATGGTGATTTGCTTTTTTTGAGTCTTGTTGAGTGGAGAGACTCCCCCCCAAGAATAATATATGTAATTAACCCTATTTTATCGAAAATATGACCCTGCCCATGTCAAAATCTCACACTGAATTTATTTTGGCAACTATTGAGCAACTGCGCTCTTATTCTCAGGTAAATGTCCAGTCTGGTTGGGTAGGTTGGGAATGTGACTGTCAGATTACTGAAATTGATATATCTAAACTGTCAGATGGGAACCCTGTAAATCTCAATGCTAAAGCCCATATTGCTTGGACAAGGGGTAAAAAGGTGCTGTGGTTGGTACAAAAGTTTGTAGTTACCGCAAATTTACAGGGTTATTCTGTAGCGGGTTTGTCTTTACGCTTGGCTTTGGTGTGGTGGGCCGATGTGGCTGAGATTTATGTGAATGGGGAGTTAGTGCTACAGGGAGATTTATTTGATTGTTCCCCCAGGGTGCTGCTAAGTCAAGGGGTGAAGGCTGGGGATGAATTTGTTGTGACTATACGTTTAGTCAGTCCGGGACATGATGATGGTGCTTTGGTGCGATCGCATCTAATTTATGAGTCTAATGATCATGATCATCCAGATCCGGGTTTTATGGCTGATGAGTTGGCGGTGGTACAACTGTTTTTAGCAAAGTTTGCGCCGGAACGTTTGGTTGATTTGGCGCAGGGGTTGCGGGAGGTAACAAACCCCAGGGGGACACAGATCGCCAACAAGGAGCTACGGGAAGTTTATCAGCGGTTATCGGGGTTGATCAACAGTTTAAATCCTAAAATCTATTTATTAGGTCATGCTCATTTAGATTTAGCATGGCTTTGGCCGGTGAGTGACACTTGGAAAGCGGCGCAAAATACTTTTGAGTCGGTTTTGCGGTTACAGGCTGATTTTCCAGAGTTGATTTTTTGCCATTCTACCCCAGCCCTTTATGCTTGGGTAGAGGAACATCGCCCAGATTTGTTTAGGCAAATTCAAGCCCAGGTAGCAGCTGGACGCTGGGAGGTTGTGGGGGGTTTGTGGGTGGAACCGGAATTAAATTTGATTTCCGGTGAGTCTATTGTACGTCAGCTGTTGTATGGTCAGCGTTATATCCAAGCTAAGTTTGGTAAGTTGTCCCCGGTAGCTTGGTTACCGGATACTTTTGGTTTTTGTGCGACTTTACCCCAGTTTCTAGTTAATGCTGGTATTGAGTTTTTTGTAACTCAAAAGTTACGCTGGAATGATACTAGCCAATTTGATTATGACGCTTTTTGGTGGCGATCGCCTGATGGTAGTCAAATCTTTAGTATGATGTCCGCACTTATCGGTCAAGGCATTGACCCGGTACAAATGGCAACATACGCTTATGAATGGCAAAGCAAAACCGGTTTTAAACAGTCCCTGTGGCTTCCCGGGGTGGGTGACCATGGCGGCGGTCCTACCCGTGATATGCTAGAAACTGCCCAACGCTGGCAAAGGTCTGCTGTTTTCCCAGATTTAGAGTTTACCACCTCACAAAAGTATTTACAGCAAATCCAGGAGCAAGCTAGCAATTTCCTACCTACCTGGAATGACGAACTATATTTAGAATTTCATCGCGGTTGCTACACTACCCATGCAGACCAAAAACGGTACAATCGACGCTGTGAAAACCTCTTATATCAAGCGGAATTATTTGCTAGTTTAGCCTCCCTGATCTGTGGGGTGACCTATCCCCTTGACATCGAAAAGGCTTGGAAACAAGTTTTATTTAACCAGTTTCACGATATTTTACCTGGTTCCTCCATTACCCAAGTTTATCAAGATGCACTCCCAGAATGGCAGCAAGTGGAAGCAGTAGGAACAAAGATATTACAAGAATCTTTATTAGCGATCGCCTCCCAAACCATTCTACCCCCTCCCCCCCATCCCGAATCACAACCGATATTTATCTTCAATGCTCTCAATTGGCAACGTTCTGAGGTTGTCTGTGTCACACTACCTGAATCTCACCCACAATGGCAAGTCTACAACCTTTCAGGACAGCCAATTACTTCTCAAATATCAGCAGACAGAAAACTGCTGTTTCTAGCTCCTGAAATTCCCCCGGTAGGTTACCGCATTTTTTGGCTTTCCCCCACATCCCCAACCCCCCAACCCCCCAACACCCCAGACTGGACTTTAGAAAATGAATTTCTGCGGGTGATAATTAATCCCGACACGGGAGATTTATCTAGTGTATTTGATAAAACCCATCAACGAGAAATTCTAACTGGTGCGGGTAATCAACTACAAGCCTTTAAAGATAGCGGACAATATTGGGATGCTTGGAATATTGACCCCAATTATACCCAACATCCCCTACCACCCACACAACTAAAATCTTTAGCATGGTTAGACCAAGGCCTAGTACAAAGTCGTGTCCGGGTGGTGCGTCAATTAGGTAAATCGGAATTTTGCCAAGATTATATTTTACAAGCTGGTTCGCCATTGCTAAAAATTGCCAGCACCGTTAATTGGCAAGAAAATCAGGTAATGGTAAAAGCAGCCTTTCCTGTAAATGTAGAAGCTGATTTTGCAACTTATGAAATTCCCTGCGGTGTCATTCGTCGCCCTACTCAACCCCAAACACCCGCAGAACAGGCTAAATGGGAAGTTCCCGCCTTGCGTTGGGCTGATTTAACTGGGGAAACTCAGGTAAATGTAAATAATGTAAATACTTATGTAAATATTTATGGTGTCAGCTTGCTTAATGACTGTAAATATGGTTACGATAGTAAAAGCAATCAATTACGCCTCACCCTGCTACGCAGTCCCAACTGGCCTGACCCAAAAACAGACAGAGGACTACATGAATTTACTTACGCCCTATATCCCCACGGGGGTAGTTGGGAAACAGCCAACACAGTTCAGCGTGGGTATGAGTTGAATATTCCCTTACAAGTAGTTATCAATCCCCCCACTACTCAGGATGCTACAACCTCACCTGGTGAAAGTGTGAGTTTCCTCAATTTATCTGCAGCCAATTTAATCTTAATGGCCTTCAAGCCCTCTGAGGACAACCCCCAGCAATTCATCCTCCGGTGTTATGAATGTCAGGGAGACACAGCGCAGTTAAGTTTACAGAGTCATTTAGGGCTAAGTTTGGGAAATGCTGTAGATTTGTTAGAAGCGAAATCATCCCAGCCGCAAAACTCAATCATAGAACCTTGGAAAATTGCCAGTTTTGAGGTGAACAGTGAACAGTAAACAGCCTGCGCACTGTTCCCTCACTCTAGTCTTCGTGGTCTTCAAAGGGGTCTGCTAACTGCTTACTAGGAGGACCGAAGGAAATGTAAATGGCATAACCCGTGATGGCAACTAAGGCAGCGCCAACGGAAATACTAACAATTGTTGCGGTGTCCATAAATGAAGGATTAATTATGAGTGCTATTATGGTTAAATTTGGCCTGAGTCGGCACTGTTTATTTTAACATTTGTTTCGCTGTCACTAAAATTATTTTCCCTATGGCAAGTTATGACTCAGGCGCTTCGTGGTAATAGTAGAATATTACAGAAGATGAAAAAAAGCTTTGGTAACTGAATCTTAGGTGAACTATGGCACAACGCACTAGGTTGGGAGATATACTCAAACCTTTAAATTCTGAGTACGGTAAGGTTGCCCCTGGTTGGGGTACTACGCCTTTAATGGGTGTTTTTATGCTCCTATTTTTCGTGTTTCTGCTGATTATTTTGCAAGTTTACAACAAGTCTCTGTTGATTCAGGACGTAATGGTTGATTGGCGCTCTTTGGGCGGCTAAGTCAATACAGCGCACCTGTACCCGGCTTGTCCGGGTTTTTTTTTGGTTTTATACCAAAAACGTTAGCCTTAAATAAGTCAGCATGATATACATAAGGGGAGTTTTGATTTCGATTCTCCCCGGCCTAACTTGACCGCATTGTCTATTTATAGGAGAAAGGGCGTGAATATATTTGGTATCGGTCTACCGGAAATGGGTCTGATTATGGTAGTGGCTTTGTTGATTTTTGGCCCCAAGAAGTTACCAGAAATTGGTCGTAGTCTCGGTAAAGCAGTGCGGGGTTTTCAAGAAGCTTCTAGTGAGTTTCAAAATGAGTTTAAACGGGAAGCTGAACAAATAGAACAGGCTGTGAAAACTTCCGCACAAATCGAACCCAAGCAACTCGAAGCCACTAAATCTGAACAGGATGCGGCCGGTTCCTCCCCAATCAGTTAGGGAAGGACTAGCCAAAAAATTGATTTAAGGCATAATGACAGAAAGTGTTACGAAACCATCTCTGGTGATTCCTCAACTAATTGTCGGGTTGGGAAATCCTGAGCCTAAGTACGACCAAACACGCCATAATGTTGGCTTTGCTGCTATAGATGCACTGTCTCGTGCTTGGCAAATTCCTTTAGGGGAAAATCGCAAGTTTCAGGGTGAGTATGGCGAGGGAATAGCCCCGGGTAGGGGTAAAGTCCGCTTACTCAAACCTTTAACTTATATGAATCGCTCTGGACAGTCCATTCAAGCTGTGACTAGTTGGTATAAATTACCTCCTGAGTCCGTGCTGGTGATTTATGACGATATGGATTTACCTTTGGGGAAAACTCGTTTACGGTTGTCTGGTTCGGCCGGGGGACACAATGGGATGAAGAGTACAATTTCCCACCTTAACACCCAAAACTTCCCGCGTTTACGCATCGGCATTGGTAAACCCAATGATGGCAGTAATAGCGATAAGTCTGAATCAATCTCTCATGTTTTAGGCAAGTTTTCTGCAGATGAAAGTCAACTGATATCTCTTGTGCTTCAGTTTGTGGTTGAGTGTGTAGAATTTAGCCTGAAACAGGGAGTAGAAAAGGCGATGAATCGTTGTAATAGCCACAATATCCCAGTCTATCCATAAACTACGTGAAAATAATATACCCTCACCTCTGAGATGTGGTGGGGTATATCCAAAAATTTTATGTAATAATTAAGGCAATGTACTATTGCTGATGTTAGGTCAAGCCTAAATAGGTTTATTAAAACCTTCGCTTACGTCTAGCTGATACCGCCTTACGTTTGCGCTTTTCTAGAGGTGTTTCAAAGTGGCGATGAAACTTGACATCAGCTAATATACCAGCTTTAGACACCTGGCGTTTAAACCGACGCAAAGCTGAATCAATACCTTCGTTTTCTCCTAGAACGACTTGGGTCATTCTTACCGCATCCTCATAATCAATACTTTCCACTGCAATTTTAGCCTCAAACTCAGGCAAACATCCCAAGGTACAGTCGGCATTAGGGGCAATTTATTAAATTTCTATTTGAGTTCATTAATTGTAATTACACTGAATATACAGTTGTTAAATCACCAAATCTATGGTACAATTATTGCTCGTTATCATTGCCCAGAGAAAGGGCTAGTTGATACAGCTGACGGCGAGGAAGAGAGGTAATTTTTGCTAATTGCCGGCTAGCTTGCGATCGCGATATTCCCTGAGTCATGATCTGAAGCAACTCAGCTTTGAGTTGTTCCTCTGTCAATTGGGGATGGACGGGGGGATTTCCGGCCACAAGTAGGGTATATTCGCCTTGGGGTTCACGCTGGCTGTAATGGGCGATAGCTTCGGCAATGGTTCCCCGCCAAAATTCTTCGTATAATTTAGTTAACTCCCGTGCCAGCACAATCTGGCGATCGCCACCCCAGACTGTTGCCAAGTCTTGTAAAGTTTCTTGCAACCGATAGGGAGATTCATAGAAAATTAGGGTGCGGGATTCTGTCTGCAGAGACTCTAAATACTCCCGCCGTTTTGCTGCTTTAGCTGGAAGAAAGCCTTCAAACACAAATCTATCTGTAGGTAGCCCAGCTGCGCTGAGAGCGGTAATCACCGCACTAGCCCCAGGAATTGGCACGACTGTTATTCCTGCATCAATACAAGCTATCACCAGTTCATAACCAGGATCAGAAATACCAGGCATTCCCGCATCACTCACCAGAGCTATGGCCTGGCCATTTGCCATATACTCTAATAATTCCGGGATACGGCTTTGGCGATTGTGTTCATGGTAACTTATTTGAGGGGTTTTAATTTGAAAATGCTGTAATAGTTTCCCAGTATGGCGAGTGTCTTCCGCGGCGATTAAATTTACTGTTTGCAAAATGCGCACCCCCCGAAAAGTCATATCTTCCAGGTTGCCAATGGGTGTAGCAACAATGTAAAGTGTTCCTGGTTTGGGTTCAGTCTGCATGAGTAAAAAAAATTAGCGTTAGGTGACACACATGAATAATCTCAGATCCCACCGGGGTTTATTTGTGGGTTTAATGACTTTGGATTTAATTTACCTCGCTGATTCTACCCCCAGAAATAATCAGAAAATTGTCGCTACTGACTATACTTTAGCAGCTGGTGGACCGGCTACCAATGCCGCTGTCACCTTTAGTTATTTAGGTAATCAAACTCAAGTTTTGGGGGTGCTGGGTTGTCATCCCATGACCCAACTGATTCGGGGAGATTTGGCAAAGTATCAAGTGGCGATCGCTGATCTTCAGCCTAGTATGACTACAGCACCACCTGTATCTTCCATTATCATCACCCAAAGCACAGGTGAAAGAGCTGTAATTTCTCTCAATGCAGCCAAAACGCAAGCTAATAGTGGATCTATCCCGGCAAATATTTTACAAGATATTGATATTGTACTAATTGATGGGCATCAAATGGCCGTTGGTCTAAGCATAGCGGCAATGGCTAAAGCTGAAAATATCCCAGTAGTCATTGATGGTGGTAGTTGGAAACCAGGATTTGAGGAAGTTTTACCTTTTGTTGATTATGCCCTGTGTTCGGCTAATTTCTATCCCCCTGACTGCAACACCGAGGGTGAGGTGTTGACTTACCTGAGTAAATTTAATATTCCCTACATTGCTATTACTCACGGGGAGAAACCCATTACATATTTATGTTCTACTGGAATGGGTGCTGTGGATGTCCCTCAGGTTCGAGCTGTTGATACCCTGGGAGCGGGAGATATTTTTCACGGTGCTTTCTGTCATTATATTTTAGAGGGCAGTTTTATGGATGCCCTGGCAGTATCTGCGACAATTTCGGCTGATTCTTGTCGATTTTTTGGTACTCGTCGGTGGATGGATGTTTCGTAATTGTCCACAGATCAACACAGATGAACACAGATGAAGAGGGGGGAATGAAGGATTTACAAGCAATATTGGCGATCGCTCTTGAAGTTAGTTGGGGTGCTTCTGATCTACTCAGGTCTTATTATCATGGCACTGCCAAAAATCCCGATCTTGATATACAGTACAAACACAATGAGCCTGTAACTGTTGCAGATGTGGCTGTGAGTCGATATATTATCGAGGAGCTACAAGGGGCTTTAGGTAATCAAGATTTTGCCTATATCAGCGAGGAGACCTATCAATCACCACTCGGTAAGCAATCCTCTCCATGGGTTTGGATTATTGACCCGTTAGATGGTACTCGAGATTTTATTCAAAAAACTGGCGATTATGCGATTCACATCGCCTTAGTCCAGGAATCACGTCCAGTTTTAGCTGTAGTTGCTATTCCGGAAGCTGAAAAGTTATACTTTGCGACTAAGGGAGGGGGTACTTTTGTCGCCACCCGTGACCAATGTTTTCCTATACAGGTCTGTTCCGGTAAGCCTATAGAAGATTTAACTGTAGTGGTCAGTCGCTCTCACCGCAATGAACCTTTAGATTATTTATTACAAAATTTACCTTGTCAAAATCAGAAATCTGTTGGTAGTGTAGGTTGCAAAATTGCCACAATCCTGGAAAAACAGGCGGATATTTATATTTCCCTTTCCGGTAAATCTGCCCCTAAGGACTGGGATATAGCAGCACCTGAACTAATTTTAACAGAAGCTGGTGGTAAGTTTACTCACTTCGATGGCAGTTTGTTGCAATACAACACCCAAGATATTAATCAGTGGGGTGGTTTGCTTGCGAGTAATGGCGAACATCATCAACAGCTATGTAAGACCGCGGAAAAGTTAATGAGAGAGTGTCAAAGTTAAGTTTTTACGACCCTCTGTGAGTAAAAAAGTACCATCCTTAAACTTAAAAGCTATGAACTGAATCAACCTGAGAAGATTTAAAAATGCTGTGCTATATTCGTGGGTATAAAGATTATTTTCGGTGGAGTAACTCCTTTTGGTTTCTAAAAAGCGCCTCTCCGAATCTAACTCTCTACACTTCTCGGAATTCGGAGACATTCTATGTCAATTTACGTCGGCAATTTATCCTATCAGGTGACAGAAGATGACCTGAAGCTAGCTTTTCAGGAATATGGAAAGGTTAATCGTGTTCAGTTACCCACCGACCGGGAAACAGGTCGTCCCCGTGGTTTTGCCTTTGTAGAGATGGAATCAGACGCAGAGGAAACAGCCGCCATCGAGGCTCTTGATGGTGCTGAGTGGATGGGACGTGATTTAAAAGTGAACAAAGCTAAACCACGTGAGGAAAGAAGTTCCACACGTGGTGGTGGCGGCGGTAACTGGGGTAACAACCGTCGTGGCGGTGGCGGTGGGGGTGGCGGTGGACGCTACTAATCCCTAACATTGCCTTAGTAGTTCCCAAATGACCCTCAGCCCCCCCATTATAAATTTACTTTATGTTGGGGGGGATGTAATTGTGGTAATGTATATTTTTGTATCGATTTGGCAGAGTGATTGGACTGATAATCTCATTTTTGCTCAACCTGTAAGATGATTAGACCTCTTTAAGTATTGGCGGAACTAATAGCCATAAATATATATCTTTTATATTTACAAGGTGTAGTAAATATAATTACCCGGCAAGTTTTGGCTCAAGATTATCAGGAAAAATGTTGCGCGTTTATCATCTTGTTCTCGGTGCTATTTTATTAGCTTTAACCCCGGTGGGAGTAAAAACTATTCTCCCTAATTTTTCTGCTGAGGTAGTAGAAAAGCCCAATTCTGTAGTAGAGACAACTCACAGCAGTCCTTCTCAAACCACTACTGGAATTACTTCTAGTACCATGGAAGGAAATACTTGGCAGAAAATTTTGGGTAAAACACCTACACCCAAGGGCTGGGAAGTTGTCCCTTGTCAGGTAAACCCCTCCCTGCTGTGCGTTTCTTCCCAAGGGAAACTTTTGGGTACTGTGGAAATCGGAGTTTATCCGGTGAAAGAAAATCAAAAATTTCAAAAAAATCTCACAGATGCGGGTATTCCCCTGGGTTCTCAGCTAGATTACCAAAGTCCTGATTACCAAAACAAGTTATTAATTGCACTCCAGACTTGGGTGGCTGATTTCAACGCTAGTTTTGTCAAAGACCGCCGGGATATCTATGGAAACAAAATTATTTTCTCAGCTTACCCACCACAACCCGCATTAGTTGGTAAACTCCAGGGAATACGCTACGGGTTTGTGGGACTCAGTCCAGAGGGTGGAGTCGAAGAGTTACATATTAGTCATGTCGCCTTCGACGGTACGGCTATTTACGTGATGACTACAGCTTTTGGCGCTGACTCTGTTACAGGTAAATTTGAGCAACTGGAAAATTTAGCAATTTTTCAAGCTTACTTTTCGGCCATCGCTTCCAATTTAAAATTACCGATGTGAGGGAATCCACCCGCTGGAATGGGTTAAATCTCGGCTACAGCGCGGGAAATCAATCGTCTCGCCAAGGTTTGTGTACCTGTGTGTTCATAGTAATTGGTAGCTACATCTAGAAAAGCCGCCAGATAATCTAACTTATCATCGGCCAGTTGCACAAAATTTTGCAAATTGCCAACTATTGTTTGTGGCGTTAAATTATTTTGGGTAACTAACCCCCCCATCCAACCTTTAACGGAGTCAAAGCTTTCGCCAATGAAGTTCAACTTACTCCCAACATTGTTACCGGGAATCGCATCTTGAATACCTTGGAAAGTCGAGTTTTGCGCTAATTCCTGGGGATTCATGCTAGATAGTGCAGATAATGCTTTGTAAATAAAGTCTGGACCTAGGGGTAATAACCCATCGACACAAACTAAAGCTACCATGCGAATCAGGGACTCACCAGCATACTCACCCAAAGAAGCGACAAAATCGCCGATACTGTCCCCCGGAATCCCATTAATTTGGCAGAATGCTACTAACTCTACTACTAATTTTAGGCACAAATCAATAGTTTGGGCTTTGTCGGCTTTGGGGGTGATATTGTTTAAAAAACCCAACAGAGGTATTTTTTCACCGACCTTGTTAGCTAATGCTGCTGTACCTAGGGCTGTATCTGTCCTGTCCACAGTTTGATAAAGCCACATAGCCCGTTGGTATCCTTGGGATCTGTCATTGTACAGGTATATCGCCCTTTCTCCAATTTGTTGAATTAAATCTTCATCGGTTTCCCCAGTTACAGTTTTAATTGTATTGACAAACCCTACAGTATTTTGCCATTGACCAGGAGCGATAAAATCTAGGGAATTTAACATGGAAACTGTTAACCCCCTAGTTGGAAGTTCATCAACTAACTCAAAAATTGGTTTGTTCACAAAAATCTCCTAGTTCAATTTAGCTAGACCATCAAGATTAAATTTCTCTATCCAATCTGCGCGATCGCTGGCGGTAAATGATGGATCGCGGGATAATACTTTTACTTGGTAACGATTATTTATCAATATTGCTGTTTGAGTCTGGCCAATTTCCCGCGCGGGATAACCAGCAATTGTCATAGTGCTATTAGAGTAGCTGGCCGCTGTTGCTGGTGTGCTGCTGGTGTCAGAAATAGCTAACATAGCTACATCTTGACCATCTTTCTTTAATTTAGCTTCAGCAAAACCTTTTTTCTCCTGGGTAAATACTCTTTGGTAACCATCACTAGCTACGGGAAAGAATTTATTAAATTCTCCCCCTTGAGTAGCAGTTTCTACAACTGCTTGACCTCGTTTTTGCTGAGTACTTTCCTGCTGTACCTGGTCAAAACGTCCCGGTTCTGCGGGGGTACAGGCGGTAGCTAGTATTAATACTGATATTACCAACCCAGCGAAAATTTTAGACACGCGAGGGAAATTCATTGTTTGTTCCTGATGTTTCAAATCTCAGCAATGCGGTGTGCGATGACAGCATAAAATGGATCTCCACCACCAGCACCTAACCACTGTAAAAAATTTGGCACTGTGGATTTATTCACAATTACCTCTGGAACTGTAAATCCCGGTACTGAGGTGAAGTACTGCTTCACTAATTCCACCCTAGCGGGTTCGGAAGCATCTCGCCAAGCTTGAATCGCTTTTTGAAAAAACATCCGGTTAGAAAAGCTAATAATTGCTACACCACTAGGTTTAAGGATACGATAAATTTCTGAAAATATGGCTTCTGGATATTGTATATATTGCACAGAAACACAATTGAGAACCGCATCAAAACTCTGGTCTGGTAGGGGTAGTTGGGGATGCTGATTCAGATTTTGGACAAAGTAATGATTTAAACGACGATTACGTGCTAATTCCTCGGCGTTCAGTCCATGTCCCTCAATATGGCTAAATTCCATCTCTGCTGGTAGGTGGGATACCCAACTGCTCATCATGTCCAATATACGCGTGTCAGGGCGCAGGCGATCGCGATATAAATCCGTTAGCTGTTGAATAAATCCCTCATCTACATGGGTGACGAAGCGGGGATAGTCGTAAAATACCTGGTCGTCTGTGTTGTCTAATTTTTGCCTTTCTTCGGGTTTGAGGAGCATAATGACCCTATTTTTTACCTTTCTTAGTGGTAAATACCGTAGTAAACATCATTAACATACCACCCAACAGAATAGCGATCGCAACCCCTCCGGTGATTAAATCCAGTAAATTGCTGTTCTCCATGACTTAAAAATCTACCCCCCGCTTTAGTTCTACACCTTGATTCGCATAATGTTTGTGACAGTATACCTCAGAGTGAACGCTAGCTAAATCAAAGTAGGCGGGTTGTTGTTGACAGCGACCAGTAATAATAACCTCGGTATCCCGGGGTTTGCGAAGTAAGGCTTGAACTATGGGTTCAACCGGAAGTAATTCTAGGTCTACTGTGGGGTTAAGTTCATCAAGAATGATGGTTTTGTAGAGTCCCGAAGCGATGGCGGTTTTAGCAATTTCCCATCCTCTTTCTGCTTCTACATAGTCCAATTCCTGGCGAGAATTGCGCCACACGATTGCATCTCGACCGCAGCGTTGATGATCTACTACTTCTGGATATGATTGCTGTAAAGCGGCGATGGCTGAGTCTTCCGTATAGCCACTTCCACCTTTGAGCCATTGCATAATTAATACACGTGTAGAGCCGGGGTGATTAATTCCCCTACCAATTGCCTGTAAGGCTTTACCTAATGCGCTCGTAGATTTACCCTTGCCAGCCCCGGTATAAATTTCAATACCATCTAGAAAAAGTTCTTTAGCTATGGGGTGGTCTTGGGGTTTCATTTCCGAGTGTAAATCGGCAATATCAAGTAAAGCTTGGGGTGCAGCGCGTCCAGTAGCGATGATTTCTAATTCTTGGGGTTTAGATTTCAATGTCCGTACTACCTCATCCACCCCTAGTAAACCCAAATCTAAAACCGGGTTAATTTCATCCAATACTACAACGGAATATAAACCAGAGGCAATGGCTCCTTTGGCTACATCCCAACCCCGCGCCGCTTCTTCTCGGTCGAAAGAGATGATTTCCTCTGGTCCAAAAAATTCCGCTCTCCCGGTGCGAACCTGATCAATTAAATGGGGAAAACCCCTCTGTAAAGCTGCGATCGCTCCGTCCTCGTCATAATCCCGTTCTGGCCCTTTTAAAAACCGCAACAGTAAAACGCGGCTGGAATCCCCCGGTGTATTGATTCCCAAGCCAATTGAGCGCAAAACTACCCCTAAAGCTGCTTGGGACTTACCTTTACCCGCACCGTCGTAGATGTGAATTTGACCTGTGAGCCGTTCAGGACGCACTTGCGCTGTGCGAATACCGATGCCGTTCCTTGTCATTTCTTGAAAAGCTGTAACGTGGGAATATCCAAAATTTTACCATAACCCTGCTATACTCTAGATTATAGTATAATTTCATACTAAAAACTCTGGTATGCCTGGGGATTCTTGCTGCATAGATATTCCTAAAAATTTATCCACTCTCAAGTTGCATAGGACTTACCTACTCCAGAATAAATCAGGTTATACTGGCAGACCAGGATAACTACCGGATCATTGCCCTAATTACACCTATCCAAATCGATAATTTATGCTTGGACTTGAAAATCTCACAACTCCTAAAATCCTACCCCTCGGTGCAGTTTTGTTTGGATTTTTATTTTTACTAACCGCCATTCCTATAGAAGCATACGTTTTAAACCAAAGGCTAAAATTCGACAAAAAAACTAGTACTTTTTACGCCATATCTATAAATCTCCTTTCCAGTACTATTGGTTGGGTGATATTTTTTTTACTAGAACCAGTATTACCCATCAATTTAAAGTCAGAATTAATAAGTTACATATTTTTTAATACTTTTAGATCAGAAGCTAGTCAGGGCGTTCTTATTTTCACGGCTTTTACAATCTTCTTCTTTACCTTTTTCATGAAGTTCTTTCTTTTGAGGTTTCTCATACTCTCATTAAAAGAAGACTTGATAAATATCTATACAAAAACACCAGATAATAGTCGCTTAAAATGGCGGGTGACCAGCATTGCTAGATTACAAAATACAAATTTAGTTACCAGTATATTAATCGCGAACTCACTGAGTTACAGTGTGATTACCATAATTATATTTTTGAGCAGGAAGTAGACTTAAAACAGTTGTATAATTTTGAACAGATAAGAGGAGTGAAGGATGCAAACCTTATTTAAAGATGTTTTACTACTTTTTCAATTTATTGTCGGGATTTTTGAGGGAACTAGAAAGTTATTTGTGCCAAAGAAAGCTTATTCCTGGCAGACATTAATTTACTTGAGTTTTTATTCTTGGGGACTTTCACTGCTAGCTGTAGGTTATGTGCAAATTATAATTGCATTTTTAGGGTGGTTGTTTTTAATTGCTGGTACTGCCTGGTATACAACTGATGATCCTTTAAGAGTTCCTGGTACTTTTATGCCAGTGGGAGCAGTAATAACCGGGTTTTTAGTTAGTACTTTCGCCTTTGGTCATCCAGAGGATGTAATTACACCCAGAACTGTTGTTCTCTGGCCAACAATATCGGGAATAATTACAGCAATTCCAGAGTTTATTGAAGGTACCGAAACCAAGACTACAGCAAAAATTCCTAAACCAGAAGTTCGGGAAAAAATCATAGTTCTGGTGGCTAGTTGTATGTTAATTAGTTGCTGGATTCAGTTTTACTTTGTCATGGATAATTGGTTAACAAAATATCCCACCTTACTCACAGATAATTTTGAGCGTAGTAGCTTTGTGGTGAGAATTGCACAAGCAGAAACAACAGAAAAAAACCGGATCCCAGAAAATGGTGTAAATATACTCGATGGTATACAAATAAAAGTAGAACAACAATTAAATAAAACACCTTGGTCACAAGTGGAAAGATGGTTACTAGATGCAACAAATGAAGTAAGCAACTTAGGTAATCAAGTCATCAATGAGAAACTAGGACAATATGAGGAAAGTAAATTATGGAGTACGGATGCGCGGGTAGCTAATATTCCATCTGGATATGGATTAGATTTACTCAGTATCTGGCTAGGACCTAGTTCAGACCCCAAGGGGTATTTTTTACAAAAATCTTGTCGGATTGAACCAATAGCAGTATCTACCAGAACTCCCGTGAGTCTCGGACAGGTAGAGGGAAAAAATACAGTTGCAGAAATTGAATGCGATCGCCTGAGTAAATTTATTGCGGATGAAGTACCAGCCAAGCGTTGAGGGGATGAGGTTTTGGCTGTGGTTTAATCATCCCCCCAAGTTCGTAACTGCAAATAAACAAACACCAAAGTAAAAGCTAACAATACTGTAGCTGCGGCGGCGGCGTAGCCAAAATCAAATTGAGCGAAAGCTTCTTGGTAAATGTAGTAAACCAGCAAGTTAGTAGTATTGAGGGGACCACCGCCGGTAATTACATAAACCTGCTCAAAACTTCGCAATGTAAAAATTGCTGTAGTAACTATGGCAAATATTATAGTAGGTTGTAGTCCCGGTAGGGTAACGTGCCGGAACTGTTGCCAAGCATTAGCCCCATCTAGTTCTGCTGCTTCATAGCGACTGCGGGGGATTGCTTGCAACCCGGCTAAAAATACCACCATATTAAAACCGAGTTGTTTCCAGATACTCAAAATAATTAATACTGGCATAGCCCAAACTGTGCTACTTAACCAGGGAATGGGTACAATGCCCAGTAAGTCTAAAAATCCGTTGACGGGGCCAGTTGTTTGAAATAACCAGCGAAAACCTAAACCGGCGGCGACAAGAGAGATAATGGAAGGCAGAAAATAGGCACTCCTGAGCAGTCCCCGCAGCGCCAGGGATTTGTCTAATAGTACTGCTAGCCCCAAAGGAATAACTAAACTGGGAATGACCGTGGCAACGGTAAAATAAATTGTGTTACCTAAGACTTGCCAAAAATCTTGGGTCAGTAGCAAGCGCCAATAATTCCTTAAACCTACCCAAGTAGTACCTGCGGAGGTGAAACTACCAGCAGTAAAACTGAGGTAGAACAAATAAGCGATGGGCCAAATGATGAAGATGATCAGTAAAATCAGGGCGGGAGACAAAAAAATCCAAGCCGCAAAGGTATCATTATCTAACCAGGACTTAGTATATGTTTTTGGCATTTATCATTTTTCCTCTTTGCTGTTATGACTCTTTGCCCTGATTCTACCCTTAGCCTGGTTGCTCCCAGTATTAGTAAACGCCTTTTATCACTCAGTCAGCCCTTAAAATTAGGGATTATGGCTTCTGGTAGTGGCAGTAATTTTGAAGCGATTGCCCAAGCGATCGCAGATGAGCAATTAAACGCTCAAATTGAGGTTTTAATTTATAATAACCCCTTAGCCAAAGCTGCCATACGGGCGGCTAATCGGGGGGTGGACGCTGTATTATTAAATCACCGTGACTACGGCAGCCGCGAAGCATTTGATGGTGCAATTGTCAAGACTTTGCAGCAGTATGATATCGATTGGGTGATTATGGCTGGCTGGATGCGTTTGGTGACACCAGTGTTAATTGATGCTTTTACAGACAAAATTATTAATATTCACCCCAGTTTACTGCCTAGTTTTAAAGGCATTAATGCCGTAGAACAGGCTTTAGCATCTGGAGTAAAAATTACTGGCTGTACTGTACATTTAGTTTGTTTGGAAGTAGACAGTGGTCCGATATTAATCCAAGCGGCGGTGCCAGTATTACCTGAGGATACAGTCGAAACACTCCACGCTAGGATTCAAATTCAGGAACATATTATTTTACCACAGGCGATCGCACTAGCGGCGCAAAGGTAGTTAACTGGTACAAGTGCGACACCTCATATCTTAACTTAGGTGGAATTGAACCACAGATGAACAAAGATAAATCTCATTTGAGTAGATTATGTTTGATCCATTTTGGTTTGGCGGAATTTCCAGAAAAAGCCGGAAATCCAATTTGTGATCATGTGGGCAATAATTGGCACTAACAAGTTACCGGTGAGCAAGGCGCTAAACCCCAGCATTAAGCCAATGATAGTTGCCCAAATTACATAGGGCCATTGTTGGGGTCCACTTAGATGTAAAATACCAAAGGCTAGACTAGATACAATTACGGCTACATTATCTAGGCCTAGGGCTGGTAGCATTACTCCCCGAAATAAAAGTTCTTCACTTAAGGCCGGGAGTAAGCCTAGCCAGATTAGGTCGGGTAAAGCTAAAGGCTTGATGACTATGTTGAGGTAATAGTCTGCGCTTTGACGGTAGGGAGGATAAAGGCGATAAGCTAAACCACTTAAGGCGGCGATGATTAAACCTAGCCCTAAGCCTAAGAGTAAATCTTTTGCTGACCAGTACCATCTTAATAAGTAAACATCGCCATAGCTTAACCACACTCTGGCGACTATCCACAACACAATTGCAGTCACCCCCATAGCTACTAATACTTGGGTGCGTGTCAAGTAGGGAATTTCTGGTTCTTGATTTTGTTGTTCAACCACGACTTGTAATTACTGGCTTCAATGAGGATATTTTAGGACTGAGGGCGGCAGGATTGATGCCGGCTTTATGGGCTACTATTACACCTACGGCCTCTAAATATGAGTTTACCTGCATGGCTGTGATTCCTAAAGCCTGGGCAGGAACCTGGATCAGGGTTTGATTTTCTGCTACGGTAATAATTTGGCATGGCTTTTGATTTAAGCTGATTAAGGCACTACTACCACAAGCATTTGCAGGTACGATGGCTGCATCTACTTCATCTGCCCAAATATCATCTGGTAAAGATGTAGTTGGCTGTTTTTCTGTAATAAATTGGGGGGCGCGACTTAAACCCACAAGTACACATGGTAAAAAAGTATAACCTAATTCTTCGGCGGCAGAACGAGGTGATAAATAGGGGTCTGGGGGTGCGGTTGCTAAGGCTGGAGCGTGGGCGCAGGGTATTTGGAAGGTGCGCACGATTAAATGGCTGATTACTGCTTCCGCACCCGCTAAGGGGTCTACTCCTTTGCCATGACGGTAGTTTTGTACTGCTTCCTCATCCATGTCATCGGGGAAACGGGCGACAACGGCGATCGCTTCTGCGCCGGCTTTGTTAATTAATATTTCTGCCCCTCTAAGGAGACTGTCAGGGTTGCCAATGGTTCCCCAACTAACTCCGGACTTAGATAACCGTAATTCTACGTTTATTGGCGCATCTGTAATTACATAGTCTGTAAGAGTTAAACCCAGGGTTGCTCTGGCAGCATCGGCTGCTTGTAAGTGTCTGAGCCGTAACTCTGGTTCAATCCCTTGGTCTAAAAGTAAACCTATCTTATTATTACGCACGGGACGTAAACCCCAGCATCCAGAGGCGAATTTGTCAAGTCCGTAACCTTCCACATACAGGGTGTTGGGGAAGTTCCAATACAAACTTGCACCATTGAGAACATTGGGGTGAGTGATGAGGCGATCGCAAACCTGTGATATAACTCTAGCTACAGGTAAACCATCACCAGCGTAACCGCCAATGGCAGCCCCCACCCCAGTAGGTATAATTAAAATGGCTGTATAGGGGCGTTGATTCACTCGACTGATGCACAGTCCAAAGTCACAACAGCTTCAACAACAGCTTTTTGCTGTGCTTGATCCACAGAAGTAATCGCCCAACGCAGGGGTTCACCTTGTTTTTGCAATTCCGCTGTAATTGCTGTTTCCAACTCTGTAGGAGTAGCTTGTAAATCAACTTCAGCAGTAATAAAATGGGTTGTCATGGCGGTAAATCTTTGATATTTCCAGTTTCTACAATAACTGATATCAGTTACCAGTTATCAAATAAGTTCATAGTACTGATAACTGATAACATAACTTATCTATTGGTCTTTACCAAATTGCAGCTGATAAACTATTTCTTCCTTTTCGGTTTCCACTTTCAAGTCAGAACGGGGATAAGCAACACATAGCAAGGCGTAACCTTGTTTTTGTAGTTCTGGACTCACGCCCATCCCATCAGTTTGATCTACAGTTCCCTCGGTAATTTGACCAGCACAAGTGGTACAAACTCCTGCATGACAAGAACTCGGTAAATCTAGACCAGCGGCATCGGCTACTGATAATATTGTTTCATTTTCTGGTACTTGTAAAGTATGAGTTTTGCCTTGGTGATGAATTTCAACGTTGTAAGTTTTCGACATATACAAAAGCAGGTGATGCCACGCACAAATTAATTATTTTATCTGACTTAGTTAAAGATATTCAAATTTCACTATAAAAGTTTTTTGTTGCGAAATGTATGGCAACTAATTCCTAAAAATTTGTAGAATAGTCCAGAAAGACACATAAATGCTGAATATTATGCGCGATCGCGTTGTCTTAAAAACTGTATCTGTCAGTCTGCCTTTTGGCATTGGTTCTATGTCTTGGAATACTGACCCCACAGAACGGAAAGCCGCTTGGTCGCTGTATGTGGAATTGGTGACGCGCATTGCTGTACAGCCCTTGGAAGTTGACCAGGGTTTGGTACGGGAAGCATTGAACTCTCTTTATAGTTTATTCGGTACGACTCGCGAAGTTCTCAAAGCCGCCGGGCCAGATGTGGGTGCTGCTCGTGATTCTGTCGGGGGAATCGCCATTAGTGTATTAAATAATGGGTTAAGACCATTTTTGGCTAAATGGCATCCTTTGTTGCAAGCTTGGGAAGCTAGACGACCTGTGGGGGTGAGTCCCAAGGAGCATGAGCAGAGCTGGTCGGAGGAACACCAGTTGCGAAGTGAGTTGGAAGCTTTGCGCGGTGGGTTGGAAGAGTACGCCCAGGCGTTGGCAAAAATTGCAGGTGTGGAGAAGTGATAGGTGGAACAAAAGGAAAAGTTTGATGTATTTTTTTGCCACAATAGCAAAGACAAGCCTGAGGTGATTAAAGTTGCCGAACAACTACAGCAACAAGGAGTTAAACCGTGGTTGGATCAGTGGCATTTACGCCCTGGTTTTCCTTGGCAACGTGAATTAGAGAAGCAGATAGAGCAGATTGCATCCGCCGCAGTCTTTGTAGGAAAATCAGGATTTGGCCCTTGGCAGAGTCAAGAAATCGATGCGTTTCTCAGAAAATTTGTAAATATCGGATGTCCAGTTATTCCGGTACTTTTACCAGAAGCACCAGAAGAACCAAAATTGCCTCTATTTCTCGAAGGTTTAATGTGGGTTGATTTCCGTTCCCAGTCTCCTGAACCTATGGAGCAGTTGATTTGGGGTATTACTGGCAAACGGAAACGGTCAAGTACAAAACCCATCATTCAAGCACCTACTACACCCCCTCCACTAGATAACCTCGCATCAGAACGCAGCATAGACTACACCAGACTGCGCGAGCTATTAGCAGCAAAAAACTGGAAACAAGCCGATGCAGAAACCTATCGGGTGATGATTAAAGCAGTAGGTAAGGAAGAACGCGAATGCTTCAGATCAGACGAAATGTTATATTTTCCTTGCACTGACTTACGCACAATTAACCAACTATGGGTAAAATACAGTGAAGGACAGTTTGGGTTCAGCGTCCAGAAGGAAATATACTTGGATGTCGTCGGCGGTGAAGCTGACGGCCGTCCACCCACGACGGAGCAATGGCAAGAGTTTGGCGATCAAGTGGGATGGGTTAGGCGGAATCAATGGATTGGGTATAATGATGTAACTTTTGACAAATATAGGTCACCAAAAGGACACCTCCCAGCGATGGGGGAACTGGGGTATTGGGGTTGGTGGAGAGGGCATGATGTGCGAGTGAGGGGTGAGATGGTTTTCTCTTCTTTCGCCAGGGCTATTTCACTCTGTATGAGATAGAGAGAACAATAATTTTAGAACGATATGGTTTAAAAATTATTAGGTTTACAAATAGTCAAGTTTTAAATCAGGTTGATAGTGTGTGTATGCAGATAAAGAGTTTAATCATCCCTAAACCATAAACCTCATTTTTACAGAGAAACTTTCTCAAAGTCCCCTTTTTTAAGCAGTATTTAGGGGGATGGAAAACTTGTTAATTATGATGTTAAAAAGTGATTTATCCCCTTACCAGGGTTACCAAGGGTGTTTAAGTTCCTCAAATTCCTCCTTTTTAAGGGGGATTTAGGGGATGAAAAAGTTTTTTATACATCAGGATAAACTCTGAAAACATCCTCTTATATTCTATGAAAGTTTAACGATATTCAGTTGAGGGAAAAAATACTTTGAGTATAAAACAAAATTACTAATAACCAATCACCTGTGAGGCTTTTAGGTATAAAAATCAGGTGAACTTTGATAGCTAAATTTTGCCGAAAAATATTTGATAATTAAAGAGAGAACATCCCAATGGAGAACACCAAAATGCTAGAACAATACCGTCATCATGTTGCGGAACGCGCCCAACTCGGTATTCCCCCTTTACCATTGGATGGGAAGCAAACCTCAGAACTTGGCGAATTGTTGCAAAATCCGCCAGTAGGTGAAGAAGATACATTATTACATTTATTGCGCGATCGCGTCCCCCCCGGTGTAGATGCAGCAGCTTATGTGAAAGCGGGATTTCTCACAGCCATTGCTAAAGGCGAAATTACCAGTCTTTTAGTTTCCCCCATCGCCGCAGTAGAATTACTGGGAACGATGGTAGGAGGATACAATGTTCAATCCTTAATTGATTTACTGCAAATTTCCGGGGATGAAGCGATCGCCGCCCACGCAGCCACTGCCCTGAGTAAAATTCTGTTGGTGTATGATGCCTTTCATGATGTTTTGGAATTATCCCAAAGCAATCCTTACGCCAAGCAGGTAATTGACTCCTGGGCTAATGCGGAATGGTTTACCAGTCGTGAGAAACTAGCAGAAGCGATTACGGTGACAGTATTTAAAGTCCCAGGGGAAACCAACACCGATGACCTATCCCCCGCCACCCACGCCACCACCCGCCCGGATATTCCCTTACACGCCTTAGCCATGCTAGAATCAAGGCAACCTGGGAGTTTAGAAACCATTACCGAATTAAAGCAAAAAGGACATCCTGTGGCTTATGTGGGCGATGTTGTGGGTACTGGTTCCTCGCGCAAATCTGCCATTAACTCGGTATTGTGGCATTTAGGAAATGATATTCCTTATGTACCGAACAAACGCGCCGGGGGTTATATTTTAGGTAGTGCGATCGCACCGATTTTCTTTAACACGGCTGAAGATGCTGGTGCTTTACCCATTCAATGCGATGTAGGTAACTTAGAAACCGGTATGGTAATTACCATCCATCCCTACAAAGGCGAAATTACCAACGAGTCCGGCGAGGTCATTTCCACCTTCACCCTCAAACCCGAAACCATCCTAGATGAAGTCCGCGCTGGTGGACGTATCCCCCTACTCATTGGGCGTACCCTCACCGACAAAACCCGGGAAGCCTTGGGTTTATCACCCAGCACTTTATTTATTCGTCCCCAACCACCCCATGATACAGGCAAAGGTTATACCCTCGCCCAGAAAATGGTAGGTAAAGCTTGCGGTTTACCCGGTGTCCGTCCGGGGACATCCTGCGAACCCCTGATGACTACCGTTGGTTCTCAGGACACCACAGGCCCCATGACCAGGGACGAATTAAAAGAACTAGCCTGTCTGGGTTTTAGTGCTGACTTAGTTATGCAGAGTTTCTGTCACACTGCGGCTTATCCCAAACCAGTAGACATTAAAACTCACCAAGAATTACCAGATTTCTTTGCCCAGCGTGGTGGTGTAGCCTTACGTCCTGGGGATGGTATTATTCACTCTTGGTTAAACCGGATGCTATTACCTGACACTGTGGGAACAGGGGGCGACTCCCATACCCGCTTCCCCTTAGGTATTTCCTTCCCCGCAGGTTCTGGGTTAGTAGCCTTTGCGGGTGCGTTGGGTGTCATGCCCCTGGATATGCCAGAATCAGTATTAGTCAGGTTCAAAGGTGAATTACAACCGGGTATCACCTTACGGGATATTGTCAATGCTATTCCTTACGTGGCCATTCAAAAAGGTTTGCTGACCGTAGAAAAGAAAAACAAGAAAAACGTCTTTTCAGGGCGGATTCTAGAAATGGAAGGCTTACCCAATTTGAAAGTAGAACAAGCCTTTGAACTTACCGATGCTTCCGCAGAACGTTCTTGTGCAGGTTGCACAATTAAGCTGAGTGTTGAGACAATTTCGGAATATCTGCGTTCTAATGTCACCCTGTTAAAGAACATGGTAGCTAGGGGTTACACCGATGCACGTACCATTATGCGCCGGGTGGCGAAAATGGAAGAATGGTTAGCTAACCCCACGCTCATGGAAGCTGATGGAGATGCAGAATATGCACAAATCATTGACATTGATTTGAATGAAATCACAGAACCCATTGTCGCTGCACCTAATGACCCTGATAATGTGAAATTATTATCAGAGGTTGCCAATGACCCGGTACAAGAAGTTTTTGTTGGTTCTTGTATGACCAATATCGGTCATTATCGCGCCACTGGTAAGGTGTTAGAAGGTGCTGGTGTCGTGAAAACTCGCCTGTGGATTTGTCCGCCTACCCGCATGGATGAACACCAACTCAAACAAGAGGGTGTGTATAATATCTTTGAAGGGGCTAATGCACGTACAGAAATGCCTGGATGTAGTTTATGTATGGGTAATCAGGCGCGAGTTGCAGATGGGACAACTGTTTTTTCTACTTCGACTCGTAACTTCAATAATCGCATGGGTAAAGATGCGCGAGTTTACCTTGGTTCTGCGGAGTTAGCGGCCGTTTGTGCGTTGCTGGGGCGCATTCCTACAGTGCAGGAATATTTAGATATGGTGGCACAAAAGATTCATCCTTTTGCTGATGATTTGTATCGGTATTTGAACTTTGATCAAATTGCTGGTTTTGAGGATGAAGGGCGAGTTGTTGCTGTGGAAGATATGCCCAAACTTGAGGATATTTTAGGTATGTCAGCAGCGACGAGGTAGATTATTAATTGGGGTGGGCTTTGCTCACCTGATAGTACAGGAGTCAAAAGATACTTTTTTACCTCCTGTGCAGTTCTTTAAGCAGAGGGTTGGGGCAATTCATTTATTTATTGCCCCTGGCTAAGGTTGAATTAAACTGTACGTTGCTGGATTAAAGCTTCATAAGAAGCTTGGAAATCATCAACAGTAATCTTGATGGCAGAAGTATCTGTTTCACCTTGAGACCTAAACCGGCGAATTGCTTCTACGGCGGCCTGATTGCAGAGTAATACTAAATCCGCACCATTCCAACCTTCTGTCACCTTAGCCCAGTGTTCCAAATCTACATTTAAAAGAGGTCTGCCTTGATTGTAAACTTGCAAAATCTTGCACCGACTATCTAAATTCGGTAAATCTACTTTTAATTGTAAATCTAACCGCCCTGCCCGTAACAGAGCAGGATCTATGGCATCAGGACGATTTGTAGCCCCAATTACCAAAATATTTGCGCCGGTTCCTAAACCATCTAATTCCGTGAGTAATTGTCCTACTACCCGGTTACTGACTCCCGAATCACCGGTGTAAGTCCCCCGTGCTGGCGCTAATGTATCAAGTTCATCGATAAATATTACACAGGGATCTGCTTGTCGCGCCTTAGCAAATAACTCCCTAACTGCTTGTTCACTGGCTCCCACCCAACGGCTGAGTAAATCTGGTCCATTAATACCAATAAAGTTAGCTCGGGCTTGGGAAGCCACAGCCTTGGCTAATAATGTTTTCCCAGTACCGGGCGGACCCCACAAGAGTATTCCCTTGGGCGCTCTGGCTTTTGTTTCTTTGTAGAGTTCTGGATACAACAAAGCCCCTTCCACAGATTCCCGCAAGGTCTGTTTTATGGTTTCCAAGCCCCCAATATCGTCCCATTCCACATGAGGAACTTCAACTTCCATACTACGCAGTACTGCTGGTTTGATTTCCTTGAGCGCTTGCAAGAAATCAGATTGCTGCACCGTAATAACTTCTGGAATTGGCATATCAATGGAAGGAACCTGACGGCGTAAAGCTGTGTATGCTGCTTTTTGACAGACAGCTTTTAAGTCAGCCCCCACAAATCCCACGGTGCGATCGGCAATAAACTCCAGATCAACTGTATTATCTAAGGGCATAGCACGAGTCAGGACTTGCAGGATTTCTTTGCGCCCATTGATATCTGGAACTCGAAACTGAATTTCTCTGTCGAATCGTCCGGGACGGCGTAGAGCTGGGTCAAGATGATCAGGGCGATTAGTAGCTCCGAGTAAAATCACGCCTTTGTTGTGGGAGAAACCATCCATGAGGCTCAATAGTTGGGCAACTAAACGCTTTTCTACTTCCCCTTCTACTGCACTACGGTCTGGGGCCAAGCTATCGATTTCGTCAATAAAGATAATACAGGGAGCATTTTTAGCAGCTTTTTCAAAAATAGCCCGCAGTTTTTGCTCTGCTTCACCATAATATTTGGTGATGACTTCAGGGCCAACAAGGGCAATGTAGTTAACCCCCAGTTCTTCAGCTAACGCACGGGCTGTGAGTGTTTTGCCGGTACCGGGGGGACCTACTAATAATACCCCATGTGTAGGTTCGAGTCCTAACTTAACTAGCAGGTCAGGGCGTTTTAAAGGAATAGCAATCAGTTCTTTGAGTTCTTTGAGTTCTTGGTTCAATCCCCCAATATCTTTGAGGGTTATACCTAAATTACCTTCAGGTTGTATATTTGGGTCAGATGCACCTGTATCACGTGCAGGGGAAGATGGGGTACGAATGGAAGTAGTACCAACATTACTAGTTGTATTATTATTAGTACGGGGAATGTTCCCGGTTCTGGGAATACTGCTTAATGAACGTGAGTTAAACTGCACATCAGTTTTAATTTCTCCATTTTCCACTTTTTCTTCTAGAGTTTTCACCAACTCTATAAACTGCTCAAATCCCTTGAATAAATCACTCATAAAGTTCCTCGAAAAATGAAGTGAGAAAATATATCTTAGGCTACATACAGCTTAAATTTGATCTTGATTAATCAAAGTCAAATAAAAGATTTGCAGCTGCTTGAATACGGGCAATTGGTTCTACTGATCTAGGTAAATTGGGTAAGCGGATGATTGTTTGTTCGGGAAATAAGCTGGAGTCAATTCCTATTTCTTGAGTATAGCGATTTTGCACTACATAACGTTGTTGGATTCCCATATCTTTCAGGGATGCTGTTAGGCGTATATGTTCAGATATAATCGCACCTTCTGCCTGAATTACTCCCACAAATTGCGTATGCTTTGGATTTTTTAATTTCTTTTGGGCTTGGACAACTTGTTGACGTAAATTCCGCAACCGCCCAATTAAATCTAGTCTACCTACAACGTTCTGGTATTTTATCCATAACTTAAATATCCACGATAACCAATCTCCTAAAGCAGATGGCATTGCCAAAAATTGTAGCAGATGACCGGTGGGAGCAGTATCTAAAATAATCAAGTCTTGCTGGTTACTATCCAATAAGTCCATAATAGTGATTAGGGACAGTATCTCATCAATACCTGGTAAAGCTTGAGACATAATCTGTCGCCAAGCTCCTGGAAGATAAGCAATATCTATTGTGCTATCAGTTTCTGTTCCTTCACCACTAATCATATCCGCTAATTCCCAAAGATAATCCGTACGAAACTGATCTAATATTTCATCAGCATCAATTTCTTGTCCGGTCAAATTAGTTGCCAATGATGAGGCTTGATGTCCCAATTTTTGTCCAAATGCATCGCCCAAGGAATGAGCAGGATCTATGGAAATTATCCGAATTTTTTGTTGAGGATGACGATTAGCTAAACCCCAGCCTAAAGCTCCTGCAACTGTTGTTTTACCAACTCCTCCTTTACCCCCCACAATAATTAGTTGACATCCTTCGGATACAAAGTCACTGAAGCTTGGGAGGATTCTACTTGGCCATTGAATTACTGGCGGGGTAGAAAGTTCGACGCTGTCAATTTTTTGAATTTGTCGTGCCAGGTCATCCAATGCCAAGGAACCTAATGGTTCTTTTGCTTGTTGTGGTACAATGAAAACTGGTTGATTGCCGGCAATTTTTAAGAATTTATCGGTCAAATTTTGTTGCTCTGCATAGCGGTCTGTATTTATATCGCTATCTGTGATGATGCGATTTATCAGAATTCCGGTATAATGAATATTGAGAGTTTTTAAATTATCTAAAAATCTTTCAGTTTCTGCTAAACACATGGGTTCAGCAATTGTGACTACCAAGCAACCTGTAAATGTCTCATCTTGTAGCAGTCGTCTCCCTTCTGCTAATTGAGATTTCATATCCTCCAGAAAATCATCTACTTCATCAGATTTATAGCTCCCTCTGAAACTCTCTGTGATCACACGATGTTTTTGTTGAAATAATTCAAAGGAATTTAAAATTACATCGAAGAAATCTTTTAATTGCAACAAATTTAATGTATGACCTGAAGGAGCCATATCAAGCACTATCCGGTCTACGGTTTTTTCTGAAAGTAGACGCTGAATTTCTAGCAATCCCATCAGTTCATTTAAGCCGGGCCAATTTAGATCCCAAACCGGGGCTAAATCTTCTCCGTCAGCTAAACTCCCTCGCTCAACTAGCAGTTCTAAGAACCGGCTATATTTGGACCTAAATTCCACTAATAGTTTTTCAGCATCTAATGCTCGAACACTCAAATTAGGTAAATCTTCTACCTGTGAACCATCATCTGTGACTTTTGAAAGTAATATATCTCCTAAGGAATGTGCTGGGTCTGTAGAAAGTAACAAAATTTTTTCTTCTGGAAACTTTGTCGCCCAGTAACGAGCAAAACTGCAAGAGATAGTAGTTTTACCAACTCCGCCTTTGCCGCTAAACATAACCAAGTTAAGTGAGTCGTACTGCTTCATAACTTTAAAAGAATTAGGAAAAGAATAAATAAACTTTAATTAAATAAAGTGGTAAGGAGGAAGAGAATCTCCTAACAATAAATTCCAACGAGGACAAGCTTTTTGCCAATTTAAAGTTTGTTCTAAAAACCAATTTTTATCTTCAATATTAACCAGCATATGAATGCTTACTTCTTGCTCTTTTTCTTTAACAACAACCGGATAATTATTGGTTGTTGTTATTAAATCAATGAGATAGTGTTTTTCTGCTGCTTGTGCAATACTAAAGTCTTTTTGGTTTTGATACTGTTGCTTTTTAGCTAAAAAGTAATCTTTTCCCCTGGCCTTTACTGGTGCTACTTCCTCTAGTATTACAGGAATCAATTTCAAAGTAAATTCAGTCTTACCATGAATTTTTTGTAGCTGCTGGCGATATTTTTCGGTATTTGATTCTAGGTGAATGAGCAGATTTTTCTGAGAATTAAAGCATATTCCAAACTGCACGGGTAAAACTGTAATCTGCTGGTAAAGCTCACAAATAACTCGGTCATGGCATAAAGCCATCTCGATAATTTTCTGCTCATTATGTTGGAATGACTCTAAAGATATTCCAGGCTCAACAATAGCCGAAAGATTAGTACTCTTAATCAGCACTACTTGACTAGCAGCACCTTGTGGTAAAATTAAGGGCAAGCTAGGTGTTTCTAAAAAGGCATAACTATAGAGGTTTTCTGATTCCATATACTGCACCTAGATAGTTGTATAATTTTAACTAATTCAGTTTCCGCTCCCACATTGTAATAATATTAAATTATCATCCTCGATTTGGTAAAAATTATACCATATTTTTATATTTTTGGTGATAGTGCCAGATTTTGAAGACTTATAGAGTTAGTTTAAAGTATTGCTGAAAATATTTACATATTCTTGAAAGATTTACAATGACACCTTAGTTAGCTATAATTAATAATTAATAACAATTCAGACATTGTTCATGAAAAATACTCCTAAGCGTAGTGTTATCAGACCTAAGATTAGTACAATGCCTCGCAATAAGAACGAGGCATCGTGCCAGCTGGAACTGTATCAAATGGTGACTGAAAAGGAACGTCTTCAAAGGGAACTATATTTCATTAGAGAGCGAACAAGTTTACTAAACAGGCGTTTAACTACCCTGAATCACCAAATAGAAGAAACCGAGAAAACGATTAAGAAATTCCGTCAAAATGATCCGGAGTTAACAAATACTCAAGATATAGGCTCTCGAAAAAATATATATGTTGAGTCTATTGAATCGGTGCAATCTAAGAACTACAATGTTCTGGAAATTGAATATTAAGTCGGTCATATTGCCGAAAATTTGACAACTCCCGGTTGGATCTTGATCTAGTTAAGTCTATGCTCTCACCTGATTTTGTTCTTCCAAGGCTTCGTATTCTTCAGATTCTGCTTCCAGTCGGGCTTCTTCTTCCAATTCTTGGAGTTTTAAAAGAATTTCTTCTTCTTGAGCGTCATACTCTTCTTCGGTAATGTCGCCCATGTCTAGGGAAAGCTGCAGGGTCAATAATTGTTTGTTCAGGTTTTCTTGATCATTAAATTCGGTATTAGCACGCTCTTCAATTTTCTCTGCAATCCATACAACTCCATTAATTGGACCCATTATTGGAGATAGTAAAAGTTTCATCAGCATAGTCATAAATCCTTGGTAGTTGATATTGCATTTTTAAAGCTATTATTACATACAGCAAGAGGGATGGTAATAAATAGCTGCAATTGGGTCTATGGTTCAGCCAGTTGTGCAAATGTGTAGGGAGCAGTGAAATTGTTGTAGCGAATACGTAGGCGATCGCCAAATTTCATATCAATTGCTTCTACGATTTCACCGAATTTAGATTCACTTTCCCAAGGAATCAAAAATGCGGTGTTATAAATCATGTCCTCTGTCATAAGTTCACCCTCTATAACCTCTGTTGCTAAAGGATTTAGCTCATTAGAGAAAACTTCAATCACAGATTGTTTGCGAGCGGATAAATTACTTTCAATTAATTGTCCAATGTGAATCACCTCCTCTATACTTAATTTTCTACCTTCCATATTGTCACGCTCCTGTTTCAAAGCGAGATTAGATTCCATCATGGCTTGCAATTCAGACTTGCTATCCCAAAAAATCTTAACACTCACCTCTCTTTGTCCGGCCAGTTTTTGAAATAAGTTGTGCAATTGCTCTTTATATGGTTCGATGAGTTGTGTGGTTATTGCGTCCCAGTCTTTAATAACTAATCCGAACTGGAGAGGAAGAAGGACATTAAATCCTGCTTGCATTGTCTCCTCTAACACTTTTTCATGAGTTAATAAATTGCGTCGAGAAGCCAAATATTTCTCTTTAGATGCTTCTGAATATAAAAAAGTCAATCCATCAACTACCTGACTATAAACAGGTTTCCCGTCCAATCCTGTAATAGAAACAGAGCTAGGAATTATATCGGGGAAAATCCCATACAAATAAAGACCAAAATTCATTAATTTATTAACCCATTGAGTTGGAATTTACAACTGATCACTTTTGATTACATTGTTTTGGCGGTCAAAACTAACCGTAACTTAGCATGAATCAGGTCTAGTTGAGCTAAACCGATATCTATCTCACCGTCTACAACAACTCCAGTATTTAAAAGCCGGTCTAATAACTCTACCACTGAAGCCTGATTGCTAGTTTCCCCTGGATAATAAGAACCAGAGGGAGGTAAAAGACTACCAAAATCTCCTAAATTTACATTGAGGTCTGATGGCTCAATTTCAAATATCTGACAAAAATCTAAAATTTGTGACTCTAACTTTTGCAAACTTTCCGCCGCTCGGTCTAAATCAGATTCACACAGTAACTCCTGTTCCATACGCCGAATTACTTGCGCTTCCATTAGTTGACGCAGCAATTCTAATACAGTCAATAATAAAGGAGCTAAACCCGCTTCGTTATTTTTAGAAGCCTTGGTTGGTAAATCCTTAAAGTCTTCCGATGGATTACAAACCATTTCTATAAATGTAACCTAAACTTTCAGTTTCTTTGAATGCAATTCAATCAGTCATTTTTCAATAGTTATTAACCGTCCCAGTCTGTTTGACTTTCGCTGGTTCAAACAGAAATTTTAACCAATTACTCATCTAACTGGGAATCTCGTGATCAAATAATTTCCTGGTTATTTAATCATGTTGAATATTCTCTGGTAATGGAGTTTGATCTTGGATACTCGCAGACTTAAGTAACTTTATTTCGGATTCTAGACTCTCCAGGCGATTTTGAAGCTGTTGATTTTCTTCAATTAATCTTTGGGCTTTACTGCTCAGATAAGGGTCATTTTCCCACCAATTAATACCCATTTCCTTGGCTTTATCAACGGAGGAAATTAACAAGCGAATGCGAATATGTAAAAGTTCAGTTGATGCGATAGATATAGAAATATCGCCCGCAATAACAACGCCCTTATCTAAGACTCTTTCCAGAATGTCCGCTAAGTTTGAGCCTTGAGTAGATGTGTTAATAGTTCGACTTGAGTTTGTCTGATGACGTGTTGGTAGTATGGGGGTAGAAGTCACGAATAATTCAACTCTTGAATAGTATAAAGACGATAATTTTGCTCACAAACAATTTGTGTTCCAAAGAACCAGAAGCATTTAGTATTAGATGCAATCTGGAGCTAAGTCTTTGAAAATTCTAGTTATTACTTGACTTTTTGGTATGAGTTTAGTGATTATAAACTTCTTTATCAAAAAGATCAGCATTTTCTAAATCTGTCTTTGGCTGTGAAAGTTCTGTTTGGAAACTAGTCTTGCTAAGTAATTCCATTAAAATATTTCTCGCTTCACTCATCGCTAAATTACTGCGGTTGCACAGAACATCAATAGCAATCTCCTGAAAGTCTGGATTTTCTACTTCTACTAGAATGTCATTGTCCGCACATACTTTAGCAATCATCAAACAAGACCGTAAACCTGAAGTTTTCTCTGCTTCTATAGCCAGACGAAACGCTCTTACCAACTGCACTATTAAGTAAGCAGATTCTCGAGATATGTTTGTTTTCTGAATTAATATTTCGCCTTGAGTTATCTCATCTGGTTCTGGCATATTAATAGTTACCAACCTATCCATCAAAGCATCTTGGGTTGAATGAACTCCGCAGTATTCTTCGGGATTGGATGTAAATATAGCGCGAAATTTCGGATTAACGTGTAGATACTCTGGCTGATTACTACTAGGAGGTAGGCTGAGAATTTTTTCTTCTAAAGCTGAAAGTAAAACGTTATTAACTTCTGGACGTGAACGGTTAAATTCATCATAGACTAAGGTAAAACCTTCTCGACAGGCTAAAGTCAGTCTAGAATCAACCCAGTTCTGTTGTAATTGGTCTTCTACTTTAACGACGTTGTGAATATAATTGTCCAGTAATTTCTTGCGAGTATAACCAGTTTCACTACCAATCAAATCCGAACTTTTAAATTCGTCATCGCCAAACAGTAACATTACTGGGCTCTCGAGACAGTGCGCTATGTGGAGTGCTAAAGTTGTTTTACCTGTTCCCGCAGGGCCTCGCAAGTGAACGGGAAACCCTGATTTGAGATAACGCAATGCTCTAGCTGCTACTTTCTCAATCGCAGGTGTCATGACAAACTGTCCTGGACGGACACGAATAACTGCTCTTTTGTGATTCGTATTGGTGATAGCCATAAATTGAAGCTGGTAATAAATTGAAGGTGTGTGAGACTATAGACTGAAAGATTTCAAGTGTTACTGTCAATTGGGATTTGCCAAGGGACTCTCTGCACTTTAAAGGTGTGTAGTGATATCAAATTTTTCTAGCGGTCTAGTTTTGCAAGTACCAGGCTAGGTTTTGATTTTTTCTATTCACTTCACTTGATGATCTTAACATTTTGGACGCTAACTAAAACCAGGATTGCTGATCCAAATCCCAGTTATAAGTTGAGAAAGCATGGAACTATTTTTATATTCAATCAGAGGTAAATTAAGGTGCGATTATTGATTTAATGTGACAGAGTTCCTCTCTATCGTACTATATAAAGGTAAATAAATCTAAAACTCTAGTTAAGTAACACTATTGACTTTATTCGTTCAGCAAATATTGGAATCAGTGGGTTAGCAATACAAGCCTATTTTACTAAAGTCTCGGAACACTTTAATTTTATTAATTAACCCCTTGTATTAGCAGTTTTGCAACTGAAAGATAAAGGGGGTTTATTATTTAGCCCAATTTTGAAACAGATGAGATGTGTTTATTGCGAATCTTTATTAAAGTCCGGATCCACCAATAACACTCATAAACAAATCCTGACGGAATTGACGCAGTTCTGCTGCTTGGGCTTTGGCCTTAGCAACACGTTCTTTAGCAGTGGTGGCTAAAAATTGCTCAGTTTCTTGCTGCAGGTTTTGTTGGAACTCAAGCAATGCTGCTGCTTGTGCTTTCGCTTGAGCAACACGTTCTTGAGTTGTGGTTGTTAAAAATTGCTCAGTGGATTGCTGCAGGTTTTGATAGAACTCAAGCAGTTCTGCTGCTTGGGCTTTTCCTTGAGCAACACGTTCTTGAGTTGTGGTTGTTAAAAACTGCTCAGTTTCTTGCTGTAGGTTTTGTTGGAACTGACGCAGTTCTGCTGCTTGTGCTTTCGCTTGAGCCAATCGAGCACTCTTGGTGCAATCAATAAACTTATTTACATTCTCGAATATTGACCGGTTTTCTTCCCGGATTCTTTCCATCAAAGCAGACATGAACTTCTCCTGAATAATGATAAAGTGGTCTAAACCATTTGATAATTAAGCAGGAACTGCTGCAGACTGAGTGAGTCCTACTGCTTCTGCATATTTCAGGTAAGTTTCTACAGAAGCAATGACAATTCTAGCTTCAATAGCCAGTAATTCAATACCAACTAAAGAAACACGAGCCCAGGCATCGATGACGATACCTTTGTCCAGGATTCTATCAATAACTTCTGCCAAGCTGGAGGAAGAGTTAGTTTTTTCAACTGCCATATGTTTACACCTTACAATCCGTTGGAACCGTTAGCTATCAAGCTTTTTTAAAATTTGGAAAATGCAGAATAACGCAGAATAACTATAAGAAACTTATAGTTATTCTACAAAAATGGATTTTATTGTGAGAATTATGCAGGAACTGCAGCAGACTGAGTCAGACCTACTGCTTCTGCATATTTCAAGTAGGTTTCTACAGAAGCGATTACGATTCTAGCTTCAATAGCCAGTAATTCGATACTAACCAAGGATACACGAGCCCAAGCGTCGATAACGATACCTTTGTCAAGGATTCTGTCGATAACTTCTGCCAAGCTGGAGGAAGAGTTAGTTTTTTCAACTGCCATATGTTTACACCTTAGATAATTGTCGCAAAGTTTACCTGTGGCAAAAAAAGAATGTGTTTTTTTACTCACAATTGGAACATTAGCATCTCTCCCCAGCATTTGGCAATACCTTGGAAGAAAAAAAGTGTAAAAAAGTGTAAAAAAGTTAATTTATGAAAATGATGTATGAAAAAAGTATATTTTTAGGAAAAAGAGTCACAAATTTTGACAAATTGCTGTATAATAATAATTTTTGTGACTTTTACTCTGTTTTAATACTATTTACGGCGTCTATAAGGAGCATCGCAGTTTGGAAAGTGCAGGATAGAACATCCCCCCAGCTTCGGGGGGCGCGATTGCGGTATCACTGAAGTTCCTCGCTTTTATTGATCTCGCGACCAGCCGAACTAGAAAGAACATTATGTTTTATGCTGGTAATTGTAAATGTGGGAGTAAAAAACTATGGTATCAGCACCGCATCTGCTGACAGACCCATTTTTGCAACTGCCAACTACCAACTCAGTGCAAGTAGTTTGGTTTACTGAATTTGCAGGTCAAGAACACGTGGTTTACTACGGTGAAAATCTGGATCAATCGAGATTGGCAAAAACGAGTAAACTTAGCCGCACAAGAGAAGACCAGCAATCAAAAGTAGCAAATACAACTATAAATCAACCTGTCAAACGTCATATTTGGCGACACGCAGCTGAGGTGACGGGGTTAACCCCCGGTGTGCGTGTTCCCTATTTTGTTATGAGTGTGCGAGAAGATGGTGCAAGTGTTAGGAGTGATGTTTTCACTCTCGCGACTACCCCGGAGCGGGGTCAAGCAATGAAGATTCTATTGACTTCAGACCATCAATTAAAACCGATGATAGCAGCCAATCTGCAAAAGGTGGTGGAAACAGTCGGACAAATAGATGGGGTATGGTTCGCTGGTGATTTAATTAATGTGAGCGATCGCGCCTCAGAATGGTTTGATGATCATCGGGGTGGTGCGTTCTTTCCGGCTTTACAAGGTCGTGCTAATTATAAGATGGCGCATAATGGTGTTGAAACCATTTATACAGGTGGTGAAATCATTCAACACGCCCCCATGTTTACAGCCATTGGTAATCATGAAGTCATGGGGAGAGTTGGGAGAAGCAATAGTTTAAACAATGAGTTTAATGATACCATTCCCCGTGCTGTCGCCGAAAAATTATACAGGGGAAAGTCTTTAATAGATAATTCCTTTAATACACAGACCTACGAAGAGATTTTTAGCTTACCTGAAAGTGAATCCGGCGGTAAAAAGTATTATGCAGTGAGCTTTGGGGATGTGCGTCTAGTAGTACTGTACGTAACTTGTATGTGGCGAACCCAAAAAATAAATACAGTATACAGAGGTAGATATACAGAAGCAGTCCAGGATTTAGACAATCCTGAAAATTGGGGTTATGGACAGTTTATTTTTGAACCAATTGCCAAAGGTAGTGAGCAATATAATTGGTTAGAAGCAGAACTTGACAGTGAAGAGTTTCAACAAGCCAAATATAAAGTAGTGATGTTCCATCATCCCCCCCACACTCTGGGTGATAACATCGTCCCTGCTTATACTGACCCAGTGCAGACCATAGAACGTGATCACAAAGGTAAGATTACCGCTGTCCGTTACGAGTACCCCAAAGACACAGACTATATTAACCGTGATCTTGTCCCGTTACTAGAAGCGGCTGAAGTGCAACTAGTATTATATGGACATTCCCACCTGTGGAATCGGTTTATAAGTCCTAGTGGAATGCAGTTTCTAGAAACATCGAATGTGGGTAACTCCTATGGTGCTGCTTGGGGGAACAATAAACGAGAAATACTGACGGTATCTCAAGAAGATTATATTGCAGTGGGTGATCCTTACGGATTAGAACCAGTAGTCCCAAGCATAGCACCTTTGTTAAGGGAAGATAATCAGCCCATTCCTTACATAGCAAGTAACGACATCACGGTTTTTAGTATATTTAACACAGGCACTGGGATAGTAACTAGCTATTATTTTGATATGCGTAAACCAGATTCAGATGTAGTAAAATTCGATGAATTTAAATTAAAATAATCCCATCCCAGAAACCTCTGTGTTTGTCTATGTAGTTCCTTTATAGTTAGCACAAAAAAATATAGCAACCTCAACAGGTTGTGATAAACTCTCAGCCAGAGAAAATAAAAAGGTACTAAAAATGACTAAGCTGCGGGTGGGACTGCTGTTTGGGGGTCGTTCGGGGGAACATGAAGTTTCAATTAGTTCAGCACGGGCGATCGCCCGTGCCTTAAATGTACAAGAAAATGCTCACAAATACGAAATATTGTCTTTTTACATCCAGAAAAATGGCTGCTGGTTAGGGGGAGAACTAGCACAGCAGATTCTAGAAACTGGTATTCCTCAATTAGAAACCCAAAACTTAAACCCGTGGCGATTACCTGACCAAGTAACAGAAGTGGATGTTTGGATTCCCATTCTGCACGGTCCCAACGGAGAAGACGGTACTATTCAGGGGTTGCTGACATTAATGCAAGTTCCCTTTGTGGGTTCTGGGGTCTTAGGTTCGGCTGTAGGTATGGATAAGATTGCCATGAAAATGGCTTTTGAGCAAGCCGGATTACCCCAAGTGAAATACAAGGCCTTAACTAGAGCGGAAGTTTGGTCAAATCCCTGTGTGTTTCCCAAACTATGCGATGAAATAGAGTCAGCCTTACACTATCCCTGTTTTGTGAAACCTGCTAACTTAGGTTCATCAGTGGGTATTGCCAAAGTGCGATCGCGTTCAGAGTTAGAAGCGGCCTTAGATAATGCTGCTACTTATGACAGACGAATAATTGTGGAAGCGGGTGTAGTTGCTAGAGAAGTAGAATGTGCCGTATTAGGTAATGATCAAACTAAAGCCTCCATTGTAGGAGAGATTACTTTCCACAGTGACTTCTATGATTACGAAACTAAATATACTGTAGGTAAGGCAGATTTATTAATTCCTGCACCCATTCCAGATGGTGTGAGCCGCCAAATCCAAGATATGGCCTTACAAGCCTTTGCAGCTGTGGATGCTGCTGGGTTAGCAAGGGTAGATTTTTTCTTTGTGGAAGCTACTGGGGAAGTATTAATTAACGAAATCAACACCTTCCCAGGCTTTACTGCTACCAGTATGTATCCCCAGCTTTGGGCTTATAGTGGTATACCCTTTGCGGAATTAGTGGATCGGTTAATTCAATTAGCTCTAGAAAGGTATTCTGGTCATGAATCCAAGTGATCACTAATCTGAGCAAAAATTTGACATCTCCCCTGGTTGAAACACAGGGGACTCTAAGATGTTGCTACGCAGGCTGAAGCAATGCTACGCAACGTTTACAATATTATTTACTTAATCTATGAAATAAATTATGTTGTCTTGGGAGTGTCAAAGCTCCCCTACCCACCTTGGTCTGAAGGTCATACCTAGCTGTGTGGCTACTTAAGTAAAGCATATGAACGGGTTTTTCACCATACTTGCTGATGCTATTTTATAGCAACTGAACAGAAATGCTTTGTAAATACCTGTCAAAACCTTTTTGTTAAGGATACGACAGGATAAATCCTGTTGAGTCACGTTTCATACCCTCTCTAAAGAGTAGGTAGGGGTTCTCAGGCTCCCACTATGTTTTGATAGGATTCGGTAGCTGAATGTTTCCAAAAAAAAGCTACTGAATTGCACACCTGGCTACTGATACCTGATGTCTAAGCCTCCACTACAATCATGAACTAGAGGGGCGTAAGTTGAAACTAACCATGGAACATAGTCACAGTAGACAGTATGAGGCGAGGCAAATCAGAAGACCGGGAAATAGGAAATCAAAATTAGTCGATAATTTCAACATTTTTATCTATGTGCTGATACGTCATCCAGGGTTATTGTTGACTGGGTTGTTCACAATCCTCATAGGAATTACCGCCTTAGCTTTGTATAGCTTGGGTGATGTTGGTAGTAAACATAAGGTAGAGCCCCTAGAAATACCGGCTGTAGTGGCCAAACCAATGACAAGGCCTTCCGACAAGAACAATCCTACACCTTTATGGATGGTAGCGGCCATCGCCCTGAGTTGTGCCAGTGGTTGCTTAATGATTTTGCGACTAGTCAATCACCAGGTATCAAGAGCGGACAAACCCATCACTAGTCCAAGAGCAAAATCAAGGATTTTAAATAGTTCACCTATTGTTGCACCACTCGAACCCAGGCTAAGGAAATCAGATACACCGGAAACGGTTCTAGCATCAGAAGATATGCATCCACTGGATAAAAGGCAAGAAATTTTGGCAGAGTTGATGGATATTCGTCAAAAAAATTCTTGGTCGGCAATTTTATTGTCCAAATCTCAACCTGGTTCCTAAGTTGATCAAATGTGAGCTTTGTCCATAATCCCAGGGGTAACCAATAGCCATGATAACAATCTAAAAAACTGCCAAAATGGCAACCATACTGAGATTTAGTGGGTTAGATTAAAGAAGACAAAAACAAGACGGGTTCTATTAATTGGGATTATCAAGAATAAACTTACCTTGATAAAGGATAACGGTTTTAATCAATAGTTTTGGTATTTGTCGCACCGGGAATATTAAATATATCCGCGTTGTCACTGTATATACATTAGCCCCCTAAATCAATGACAGTGCTGATAAATATTCCTGAACACTACAGCAGCAAATACCAGAGTGAGAGGTTCAAGGCGATTGGTATGCCTTCTCTCACTCTTTTTTTTTCGGTCAAAAATTTGTCTTGTGCAAAAAATCAAGAATAGCTGCATTGATCACCGCTGAGGAACCAGTCGCAGCATCATGACAGCAGTTATCTAAAATTCTTAGCTGGGAATGAGGGATAGATAGATGTAACTTTTTACCATGACTGAGGGGGAACCAACTATCTTGATCTCCCCACATAATCAGTGTGGGACATTTAATATTACCTAAATTATTTTGAATCTGACTGAGCATATTAGGTTTATTAAGTTGCCAGTTCTCTATTTCCTGTGCTGCTATTTGTAACTCCTCAGCGACTTTGACAATAGTCCCAGGAAACTCAATAAATGGATAGGTTATCCAATACACATCTTCTTGTGTCAACAGTGATGGGTCGAAAAGCACTCCACGCCTTTCTATAGCCATGATTTCTCGTAATATAGGGGCAAATAGATAAGCTAAACGCAAAGAGTCTATTGTATCTAATACTTCTATTGGCGTTTTAGCAAGTATCCACATTGCCCAATGGGGTAACCGTTCGGTGAAAATAGGTACATTGACAACTATTAACCGCCCCACTAATTGGGGATTGTGTTGAGCTAGGGCCAGGGCTACTAATCCCCCTAAAGATTCTGCTACAATGGCGGCGGGTTGATCACATAAAGCCTGAATAATTCTTTCTAACTCAATAACTTGATGACCGTTCTGTTCTTTACGTAACCGAGGTTTTTCCGAAAAACCATAACCTTTGGCATCAAAGCAAATGACTCGAAAATGTTTAGATAATGGAGCAATACTATGGCGCCAATTGTAGCTCCAACTACCCATACCGTGTAATAGAAATAATGGCTGACCAGTACCTACTTCACCATAGGCAATTTCTACGGGATGTCCATGTGTATCACTAATAATGAGAGTTTGTCTACCTTGAGGAAACGTAGCCTGCCACCAATCTTTCATTCCTTTATGCATAAGTTGTTTAAGGCATTCTCATTATTATCATGGGAATGCTATTAAGACAATGGCATGAAAATATAGATTTTCCTAATTTTTGCAGCTGTGCTGAGTTATTTGTGGAAAAATATCAGCCTATGGGCTAATGAATAAACCTACTGACAAATCAAATAGGAATGCTAAAAATTTTGGTATTTATTTGCTCCGAGGTAGAGTCAACTGTAAATGCTCTTCCAATAGCTTGATATTATACTCATTAGCTGTCCAGGCGAAATCAAATAAGTCTCCCATGATGAGGACAGTACCTACTAAGCCATCGATGATCACATTCAAGACCATTCTGCTTAACATACCTTTAGGAACACCTATTCTGGCGGCTTCGATAACGATGTAACTAGCCAGGATGACTCCCAAAATGTCGCCACCAATGGGTAAAAATCCCACAAGGGGATCTAAACCAATGTGAATTGGGGTTCCGGGAATGGTGACAACTTTATCAAGGATGCGACTTAGCTGACGCAGCCGTTTGAGTGTGAGTGCTTGAGGGTCGGAATCAAGATGAGAAACACGTCGATAAGAATCAGGCATGGGGGCGATCGCTTATTTGAGGTGAAATTTTTACTAGTGTATGGATTTTGCGATTATTTGTCGATATGACTACTGGGGGCTATCTCGATGATTTTAATGTAAGTTGGATTACCGCCCTAGGTTGAGATTCTGCTCCTGTTTGCCAGTCTATGCGATCGCTGCTAATTTGCCATTGTAACCCCAAATATTCTATCACTGCTTGCGATCGGTCTAGGACAAGTTCCGCTAACTCATTTTCTCCCTGATTAATGATCATTTGTAGGTTTAAACCGGGCTGCTGCTGTAAAATTTTACCTGCACGGTCTAATAATTGACGGTCATCTGACCTAATTTCTGATTTCTGATTCTCAAAAGATATAGCCCCTAAAGAAGTAGCTACTCTCTGCATACTCACCTGAACAGACTGATCATCTAGGAGACTTCTGACGCTATCGGCGACTAAAGTTTGAGCATCTCTATCAATATCCCGTTCACTGAGATACACCACCCGGATGCTTAAAGGCGCAACTGGACTAGTAGTTAACTCGTAATTAATCATTTTTGCTGGTGGGGGAAGCCGCAAATCAAGCAATGCAGATTGAATTTCCTGCACAAAAATTGATTGTAACTGGGCGATGGTTAACACTGGTTCAGGGGGTTGTTCCTTTGGTACTGGGCGTAAGAGTTCATTGGATGCGGTGGGAATTTCCACCAGCTTCAGCGCTAATAATTCTTGAGGTCTTCCCAAGCGGGAAGCTAAGATTTGAATATAACTATCCTGCTCCTCTGCTGAATATTGCTGACTTGTAAACACCTGAAGTTGAATTGTCAGCTTATCCTTTTGTTCTGAAGTCGAGATGTTGCTAATGAAAGAACGTGCTTCACCATCGGCAAAAGTAGCAAAGTTTTTCTGCCACACATCCTTTGCGGAACTACGAATACGATTTTCCTGTTGCTGGAGAGCAATTTCCCGTCCGAGTTGACTCAGGGAACGATTGAGCGGGAAAATAATCGCGCCAATGGTGATAATTATTAACAATAGTCTGCCTGGAAGCGAGCCAATTTTGCCCAGTTTGCTATAAGCGGGTACTTTTTCCAACCAATTCTGCACCCAGAGACTCTCTGGATGTGTGTTACGCCATTCCCTAACTCTTTCTCTTACCTGATGATTGTCAATATTTAGTCCCAGAAACACCAGCATGGCAGTAAAGGTAATGGCTACCAAGTTAGTGAAAAAAAGTAAGCCGCCACCACTAGCTACCTGTATTCCTTGGACGCTATTGAGGCTGATAGCCACCCCAATACCATAGCCGACAACACATAGTGGCGGCATCAAGGCCACGGCAATCGCAACACCAGGAATGGAAGTAGCCACCCCTTTGGGCTCTTTACAAATTGCCACAGAACCCACTGCACCGGAAAACAGGGCGACTACTAAATCCAGAAGATTAGGTTGAGTCCTGGCTAAAATCTCACTGGTAATTTCTTTGAATGGCAGCAATGATACTAGTATTACAGCAAAGGAAATGGCAACTAGACAACTTAATATTAAATTCAGCAGTGAGCGGATGGCTAAGACGACATCACCCGCAGCTAGTGCTAGTCCATTGGCGAGAATACCCCCCATTAATGGAGAAATCAGCATGGCACCAATAATCACAGCGGGACTATTCAGAACTAGTCCTAGGGTAGCAATACCAGCGGAGAACAAAACTTGAATCCAATAACTAACATCGTCCAGGCTGAGTGAACTACATATTTCCAGGTATACTTGCTCTTTACGAGCTTGACCTACTCCCAAGTTGTTGGCAAACCAGTTTCTAAACATATAAAATCCTCATAGCAGCCCCAATCAAAAAGTACCGGTAAGTTAGGCATAATTTAAGTGTTTTATCATTCTATGGTATATTTATATGCTATTGAAAAATAATTATCTCATTACCAACAACTGGGTTACGGGCTATAAGCTTGTCTTGGGAGTCAATAATTTCTAGATGGGTAAAATCAAGTTCTTGAGAGCGTTGTAATATTTCCCCAGCTAGTTGCTTTTGTTCAGATTCTGGGAGATTGTACCAATCATCATTAATTTTGACAGTCAAATTACTAGTACGGAAGTTAGCTTGTATTGATTGTATTAAACCAGATGCAAAGCGATCGCTAATTTCGGCTACTTGATTTTTAATGGCTGCAATCAAGGTTTCTTCTGGTGTCAATTTTAAGATGGGTATTGGTTGTGGTTCCGGTATGACTTCCGGGGTGGGTATTGCTTCTGGTTCCGGTATGACTTCCGGGGTGGGTATTGGTTCTGGTATGGGTGCTGGAACTTCCGCAACCGGCGCAACTGTAGCTACTTCAGTTTGATTTTGCATAAAGATACTTACAGTTGACCACATTACCGCCACAGTGATCATGGCTAAAATTCCGCTCAAAACTGCATCCGACAAGTTGTTAGACACATTTGATGGTAGAAACAAGCGGACTTGTCTTAAAAATCTATTCCATTGTATTACCAGACCTTGCCAAAAACGGGGTGTTTCTTCACTACCTGGTAGTACTGGAGTCTCAAGTTTAACTACCGCGCTTTCTAAAATTCCAATCGTCCCTCTGATAATTTGGATAATTTTAACTTTCCAAAGGGGTACTTGGGGCGAAGGAGAAGGTTGTGAATTTTGATTGTCTTGTGACATGGAATTTTGACTGCTGCTGCTTGTGCCTTAATGTATCACTTCGTTGATCATGAGTTCTTCGGCTAAACTGACTAGATATTGAGTTTGGTAAGTTTTATGAACCTGAAACGCCGTCAATTCTTATTTTTAGGTACTCTTGGCACTATGGGGAAAGGACTTTTAGGCTGGACGCTCACTCGTCCCAATAGCCGAATTAATAATAATATGCCAAATTCAAGAGTATTAGCCACCACCCCACCCAAAAAGGACTTACTATTACGTTTTACCTCCGTTGCGGATACTGGGACTGGCGCTAGAGGTCAGTATAGCGTGGCTGGGGCAATGAATTATTATCACCAAGAAAATCCTTATGATTTAGTGGTTTTAGCTGGAGACAATATTTACAATGATGGCGAAATTGAAAAAATCGGTGCTGTTTTTGAACGTCCTTATGAAAAATTATTGACACAGAATGTAAAATTTCATGCTTGTTTAGGTAATCATGATATTCGCACTGAGAACGGCGACCCTCAAATCAAATATCCCGGCTTTAATATGCAGGGGCGTTATTACACATTTCGCCGCGATGCGGTGCAATTTTTTGCTTTAGATACCAACCGTAATGCTGACTGGGAAAATCAAGTTATTTGGTTAGAACAGGAATTAAGCCGCAGTGATGCACCTTGGAAAGTGGTATTTGGACATGATCCATTTTACTCATCGGGTCACTATGGAGTCAGTCAATCACTAATTAAACGCTTTACGCCTTTATTTAAAAAGTATAATGTGCAGCTTTACGTGTGATTCGTTCTCTCGAAATGAGCATTTATGCTCAGGGATGAGAGGTAAGGTCTGGTGAAAACCAGATTCTTATAACTATGTGTTCATGTGGGTGAGAATCCTACCCCCTAGGTGCAAGGGTGACAGCATCTTCCTTACGGTAGCGACTAGCCATCAATCCGCAAAGCAGGAGGAAAAGGCGTTCTTACTGGGAGCCTAACCTGGTACACGTCGAGCAAAGTACCCATGAGTAAAACGAAAGTTGAAGATGTGTTTGAAACGTCGTTAGCACAAACCAGCCAAATCAGGCTGACAGGCTGGAACCAAAAGGTAAAGGATAAGGAAACGGCTAATGTAATATAGACCGTTAAGCACTTCCGATAAACCCGGCGTATAGCATCACTCTAAAGGTACATAGAATGGACACATGGAACGAAGTAACCCCTTGTTGGCTCTTTTAGAAAGGTCGAATCTAAAAGTAGGTGCTAACCGGATGCTGCAAGTGGGGAAGATTGAGTCAGAAGCGAACGCTTAGGGTAATGCCTAAGATATGCTGACAGATTCACGGTGATATGGATGATAAAGTTGTAAGTAGGAATTATGTCTAAAACGAGTGTAAAGACTACGGTAGAATGGAACACGATTAACTGGAAACAGTTAGAACGTCGCGTTTACAAAATCCAAAAACGAATTTATCAAGCCTCAGCTCGTGGTGATGTCAAGGTTGTTCGTGGACTCCAAAAGGTGCTGATGAAATCCTGGTCAGCCAAAGCTTTGGCTACACGTAGGGTAACTCAAGACAACCAAGGAAGGAAAACCGCCGGGGTTGATGGGATAAAATCTCTAAAACCTAGCGAAAGACTGGAATTAGTTGGTGAGTTAAAACTAGGGTCTAAACCCAAACCAACCAGAAGAGTTTGGATAGACAAACCTGGAAAGGATGAAAAAAGACCCCTAGGAATACCCACAATGTATGATAGGGCATTACAAGCGCTTGTCAAACTAGCTTTAGAGCCAGAATGGGAAGCAAAGTTTGAACCTAATTCATACGGATTTAGACCAGGGCGCTCATGTCATGATGCCATACAAGCAATATTCTTGTCCATAAAAGTCAAACCCAAGTTTGTACTAGATGCTGATATTGCCAAGTGTTTTGACAAGATTAATCATCAAGCATTGTTAAAGAAACTGAACACCTACTCCAAACTACGCCGTCAAATAAGGGCATGGTTAAAAGCAGGTGTGGTTGATAGCAAAGTCCTATTTCCTACAGAAGAAGGCACACCACAAGGTGGTGTCATATCCCCTCTACTGGCAAATGTAGCCTTACACGGTATGGAGGAAATTCTCAAAGAATATGTCTCAAATATACCAGGTGGACGCAGAGAAAGAAAGGCTAATGCAATATCAATCATTAGATATGCAGATGATTTCGTCGTCTTGCATGAAAATTTGGCAGTAATTGAACAATGCAGAGAAATCTTAGTTAAATGGCTAAATGAAATGGGATTGGAATTAAAACCTAGTAAGACCAGATTGTCTCATACTCAGTATGAACATCAATCAGAGAGACCAGGATTTGATTTTCTTGGCTTCAATGTGAGGCAATACTCAGTTGGCAAATACAACTCAGGATTAAACACGAAGAAGGAAATACTAGGATTTAAAACCATCATTACCCCATCCAAGAAATCTGTTAAGAATCATTACGAAAAGATTTCTACTACCATTAAAAGAAATTTACCAACACCACAATTGGGATTGATAAGTAAACTTAATCCTATAATCAGGGGATGGTGTAACTACTACTCATCAGTAGTAAGTAAAGAAATCTTCAGTGGTATCTCTAACCAGGTCTACCAACGGTTGTTCAGATGGGCAAAGCGCCGACACAATAACAAAACCGACAAATGGATAACTAATAAGTATTGGCATACCATCGGAGGCAACAACTGGGAGTTTGCAGTAAAGATAGATGATAAGTTCATCAAACTGTATAGACACCCGGAGACTCCCATTGTACGTCATATCAAGGTTAAAGGCAACGCCTCACCATTTGATGGTAATTGGGTATATTGGAGTTCAAGAATGACAAACCATCCTGAAGCTAACAAAAGAGTATCGACTCTACTTAAAAAGCAAAAGGGTAAATGTCCAGAATGTGGGCATTACTTTAGGGACGGTGATGTAATGGAAGTAGACCACATCTTACCCATCTCCAAAGGTGGAAAAGATGAACATAAGAACCTACAATTATTACACAGACATTGCCATGACAAGAAGACAGCCAGTGATGGAAGTCTTGTAGGTATTCATGACAAGAACCATATCATTGAGGAGCCGTATGAAGCGAAAGTTTCACGTACGGTTTTGAAGACGAGTCGGTTGGGTGACTAACCGGCTTAGTATAATATCAATGGTCACGACCACCATTATGAGCGCACTGGTAATATTGATGGTACCACCTATTTAACTACTGGTAGTGGTGCTGGTGTTCGTCCTGTGGGGCGTTCTCAGTGGACAGAACATTCTGCCGAAAGATTGGCTTTTGCTGCTTATGAGGTGTATCGAGATAGAATTGAGGTGAGGGCGATGGGTGCTGATAAACGAATTTTTGATCAAGGTGTGATTCAGTTTAAGTCTGTTTAATCTCTGAGTATCTGGTGGCTAATACCCACCAAATAAATTAGCACTATCAAACTGAAAACGCCTTTCTTGCTTCAAGACCAACGTTCTTATAGCTCCTAGGAGGATTGACTTGGCTAAATCAGTCAGTCTACTCTTTGTAACTGGGCTAGGTGGGGGTCAACAATTTTCTGCCCCAAACTGGCGAATTTAATCGCTACGGATACCTTATTCCCTTGTCCGAAAATATGCGTAATTTTACCTATACCAAATGCTTTATGTAATACCTTATCGCCTACTTGCCAAGTTTGGGGTGTATAAGGCTTACCGCCGGCTTTAGCAGCAGTTTTGCTCTGGGTATGACGGCTTTGATGGTGAGTAGTTAATAATTCTTCTGGTAATTCATTGAGAAATTGCGATCGCATCGCCGGCTCACGAGAACCATATAAACGACGTTCGCGGGCGTATGATATATATAACCTTTCTTGGGCGCGAGTAATGCCAACATAACATAGGCGGCGTTCTTCTTCTAAAGCTGCTGGGTCGTTAATAGAACGGTAATTAGGAAATAATCCCTGTTCCAAGCCCACTAAAAACACCACGGGAAATTCTAACCCCTTAGAAGAGTGCAAGGTCATTAAAGATACCGCCTTTTGCCCTGCTTTTAAATTATCCAAATCAGAACTGAGGGCGCTACTTTGCAAAAAGGCTGTGAGGGAAACGTCCTCACTTTCTTCTTGAAATTGGAGTACGGCGTTATAAAGTTCCTGAACGTTTTGAATTCTATCTTCGGCCTCATCTGTGGCTTGGTTTTTCAGGTCTTGAGTATAACCAGACTGCTCTAGCAGTTCTTGTAAAAGTTGGGAAACTGAAACTGTTGCGGCTTTTTCCTTACAGTTGTTAATCATTTGAGCAAAGTTATTCACAGCTTTGGCAGACCTTCCCGCCAATGTATTAACTGATGTTTCATCACTGAGTATTTCCCACAGTGTTATCCCCAGTTCTTGAGAGGCGTTAACTAAGCTTTCAATGGTGGTTTTACCAATACCGCGGCGGGGAGTATTGATGATTCGCAGTAAACTAACTGTATCAGCAGGATTGGCGATCGCTCTGAGATAAGCTAAAATATCTTTAATTTCTTTGCGATCATAAAACTTCATTCCTCCCACAACAGTATAAGGAATTTGATTCCTGACTAAAAACTCTTCAAAAGGTCGTGATTGGGCATTAGTCCGATAAAGAATCGCAAAACTACCCCAGTCTAACTCAGGATTTTGCTGTTCTAAACCAAGAATTTGCTCAATGACAAACTGGGCTTCCTCAATTTCATTATCTGCTTTATGACAATAAATTTCCTCACCCCTTCCTCGGGTGGGTTTGAGGACTTTATCAATACGTTGAGTGTTATTCTCGATTAATTCATTAGCTGCTTGCAGAATATTCTCACAAGAGCGGTAATTTTCTTCCAGCTTCACCATGGAACGGGTATCATCATCAGCTAAACCATCACCGAAGTCTTGCTGAAATTCTAATAAAATAGTGAAGTCAGCCATTCTGAAGCTGTAAATAGACTGGTCTGCATCACCCACCACAAACACTGAGCGGTTTTGCCATTCCCATGCACTTTTGTTCTCTTCACCATTAGTCACTAACAAGCGAATCAAATCATACTGAGTGCGGTTAGTATCTTGATATTCATCTACCAGGATATGGCCAAACTTACCATGCCAGTAACCTAAAACCTGCTCGTTTTGCTGAAACAACCTTGTAGGGACGAGAATTAAATCATCAAAGTCGAGAGCGTTATTTTCTGCTAACTTATCTTGATAACAATTATAAACCTCGGCGATCACCCGCCCGCGATAATTGGGTTGTTGCTGCTCAAACTCCCGGGGTGAAAAGCCTTGATTTTTAGCGTTACTGATGGCATAGCGCACAGAGCGCGGGTCAAATTTCCTATCGTCTAAATTTAGCTGTTTGCTGACAATCTCCTTAACTAGACTTTGGACATCGGATTCATCAAAAATCGAAAAATTACGAGTCCAAATCCGTCCTTTTTCATCTTGGTATTTCTCAATATCAAACCGGAGAATCCGAGAAAATAAACTATGAAAAGTCCCACACCACAAGTCTTTAATGGTATTTTTATAGACTTGCGATCGCAACTGCATTTGCTGGTATTCTGTCAACACCTCAAATTTTTGGCCATGTTGTTTCATCGCCAAGTCTTGAGCAAATAGCGTTTGAATGCGTTCCTTCATCTCCCGCGCAGCTTTATTAGTAAAAGTAACCGCCAGGATATTCTCTGGATGAACACGGTGTTTGAGAATCAGGTTAGCAATGCGATATGTCAGCGCTCGTGTTTTACCCGAACCTGCACCAGCAACAACTAATAGCGGACCACAATAGTGTTCGACGGCTTGACGCTGACTGGAGTTAAGATGGCTAAGAAAATCAGTAGTTGTTGTCATAGCCGTGTAGGTAAATCATTGACTACTTGCATATTAGCAGAGTATGTGAGCCATAAGATTTTACCTACCTGCCTTAATCTTGCATAGTCAGTGGTAAGTGAACAGTGAAAGTAGATCCCACTCCGGACTGGCTTTTAACAAAAACCTCACCACCCATCATCTGGCAAAAGTGGTGGGTAATTGCTAAACCCAATCCCGTACCACCATACCTTTTTGTGGTTGATGTGTCCCCCTGTGTAAAAGGTTTAAATAATTGTTGCTGTTGAGTCTCAGACATCCCAATTCCTGTATCAGTGACGCTGAAAGTAATTATACTAAAAGGACTATCTGGGAGTACGTCTGTCTTTTCCCGTTTGACGTTTAAGGTTACCTTACCATTGGTGGTAAACTTAGCAGCATTACTGAGTAAGTTTAATAATACTTGCTTCATCCTCGTGCGATCTGCGTACATTGTACCCAGTTCCTGATCACAATGCACTTCTAGGATATTCTGATTTTTGTCCATAGCGGATTTAACTGTCAGAACCACATTATTGATCAGCGCCGCAATGTCGAATGTCTCTGGGTAGAGAGTCATTTTCCCTGCTTCAATTTTTGACAAGTCCAGGATGTCATTAATCAGTTCTAGGAGATGTCTACCAGCCAAATTAATGGTTTCTAAGTCAGTGATAAAATCTGGAGATAAATTTAAATCTGTGGCGTCATCTTCTAGCAGTTGACTCAAGCCAATCACGGCATTTAATGGGGTGCGTAATTCGTGGCTGACGTTGGCTAAAAATATGCTTTTGGCTCTACTTGCAGCTTCGGCTAATTCTTTAGCTTGTTCCAGTTCCTTTGTGCGTTCAGATACACGTTCAATTAATCGATTTAGGGACTTGGCTAATAAGCCAATTTCATCTTCAGTGGTGACGGGAGCGCGTAAATCAAAATTAGATTTTCTTGCCACTTGTTCAGCTACTTGAGTTACAGTAATTACCGGTTCAGCGATCGCGCGACTAGTACGCCAAGCAATAATGGCCGCAGTGACCACTGATACCAGCATACTCATAATCACAATAAACCTCTCAACTTTTTTAGCCTGCTCTACGTCTTGTTGCCTTGCTTGTTCTTGGTTTTCGGCAATTTTCAGGATATTAGTTAATCTTTGTGAGAGTTGGTCGAGCTGCATGGCTGTTTCACCAGCCATGATTTTTAATAATTGTTCTCGTGTAACTGCAATCTTTTGTGGTTCAGGGTCAATGTCCTGTAAGACAGTCTCTATTTCATTTAGGTATGATGTTAAGCTAAGACCATAGTCATGTAATAAAACTTGTAAGTTATAACTGTTTGCCGCTAATCTATCGGGCTTTCTGTCTATATATTGGGCAATATCCTGCTCTAAACTCTTAGCTGTCTTAACACTTTGCAAAAATTTGGTTTTTTTATTGAGTAATCGTTGTGAATTTTCCAAGACCGCCACTAAATTGGAGCTATAGAATTGTGCATCTAATACCGCATCCTTATAATTTGTAAGTAGTTGTCTTTGTTCTTGGGCTTGATTGAATTGTCTGATTTCTCTTCCTCTGTAGTAATTGGCAATTACTAATCCAGTAAGTGCGCCAAAAAAGCCAATTCCGATGGCTACAAAATAACCATAACCAATCTTTTGATGTATGCGCCAGGAACTGGCTTTGAGTTTCCCCGGTGAGGGAAATTCTATAGTTGGGAGTTCAGTCAAAGGCTCTTCTGCTGGCACTTTTTTGCTTTTGGAACTGCTATTAAGAGGAATTGGTTTTTGAGTTTGCATTGATCAAATCTCCTGAACCTCCCGCCAATATAACCCCATCAGCCTTGCTTTTAAGATCACATTTATTCATGATTAGCATTTGACATGATCTTTTGTCATAGAATAAGGAATTAATGACTAGATAATTATCAAGGATAAATTATTTTACGAAGATACAAAAATCCCTGATTAGTCCAGCTTCCTGACCACTATACCAGTTCTCACCTGAATCAGGTATACCTATAGATTGCCTGGTGTAACCATAGAACAGATATATACACAAAGTAGGGGGGTTTGTGGATGTCATGCTTAATGGTTGATCATATCTGTTAACCCGTCCCTAATGACCGCTGGGTACACAGATAATTACGTTATTTGTGGCAATATTAGGACTATTGGCTCTATGCCTCCTATATTAGCTCTAACTCTTAGAAATGCACAGAGTTAATCTAGGTTTTTTGATGGGGAACCTAGAAAACCCAGTCCCATTACTAGGGTTATATGGCTATCTTGACACTGTTGCTACAGTCTTTAGTGGACAGCAGCGGAAAGCGACTGCGTTACTAGCTGCTTCAACAATTCAGCTTTATCGGTGCGCTCCCAAGGCAAATCTAAATCATTCCGCCCAAAGTGACCGTAAGCTGCGATGTCCTGATAAAAACGTCCGCCTCGTTCACTTGGTAAGTTACGTAGATTGAAAGTATCGATAATCCCTGCTGGACGTAGTTCAAATTGGTCTTTGACTAATTCCAGTAAAGTTTGATCATCCACTTTCCCAGTACCGAAGGTTTCCAGAAAAATGCTCACTGGTCGCGCTACACCAATGGCATAACTTAGCTGAACTTCACACTTTTGAGCCAAACCAGCCGCGACAATATTCTTGGCCATATAGCGAGCAGCATAAGCAGCAGAACGGTCTACCTTTGTGGGGTCTTTACCGGAAAAAGCGCCGCCGCCATGACGGGAATAGCCACCGTAGGTATCAACAATAATTTTCCGTCCTGTCAGACCAGAGTCTCCTTGGGGTCCACCAATGACAAATTTGCCAGTGGGGTTGACTAAGAAACGTGTTTTGTGATCTGGCTTAATGTCAATGTCACCAAAAACAGGTTTTACTACTGCTGACCAGAGGTCCTGTTTAATTTTGGCTTGTATTGCCACTTCCTCGGTAATTTCATTGATAGCTTCTGTGTGCTGAGTCGAAATCAGAATAGTGTCAATACCTACCGGATATCCGTCTTCGTAGGCCACAGTCACTTGTGTTTTGCCGTCGGGGCGGAGGTATGGCAATTCACCTGTTTTGCGAACTACTGCCAGTCTGCGGGCAATCCGGTGAGCAAGACTTATGGGTAAGGGCATCAGTTCTGGTGTTTCGTTGCAGGCAAAACCGAACATTATACCTTGGTCACCCGCGCCAATTTGATCGAATAGTTGATCACTAGCCTGCTGGCGTGTTTCTTGGGCAGTATTAACACCTTGGGCGATGTCGGGTGATTGTTCATCTAAAGCTATGAGAACACTGGCGCTGCTCGCAGAAAAGCCATTAACAGCATCTATGTAGCCAATTTCGGCTATTTTCTTACGGGCAATGTTAACGTAATTCACATGGGCTTTACTAGTAATTTCACCAGTGATTAGCACCAAACCAGTATTAACTACTACCTCAGCCGCGACACGACTGCTGGGGTCTTCTGTCAGTAAGGTATCTAGGATAGTATCAGAAATCTGATCGCATATCTTATCTGGATGACCTTCGGTAACTGATTCGGAGGTAAATAAATAACGTCTAGACAAAGAGCATTCCTCCTGTTCCAATAGTTGTTACTGGCTAAATTTTGGTTATTTATTTAGTTCAGCAACTAATGTATGAAATCATAACAATATTTATGCACTCAGCAGTTAGTATTTGATTTATTTTTTTCAAATTACACATTGACGTTAAGTACTCTATGAGTACGATAAGATTTGCTTGGGTAGTCAGTAGTGATTAGTTATTGAGGGTACATACCCCCCACCCCATGGCTACCCTAGCCAAGCTATCTTAGGTGTCGTTAAGGAATAATCACTGCTACCACATAGCTGGTGAACTGAAATATTTTGCTGATACAAGAAAGGGGGAAACCCAGAAGTACCCCCGAAACCTCCGACACAGCTAAAGACGACTTAAACTTGAACTGCCAGTTTAGCTTCTTTTGCTGTTAACCGCTCGTAGACGCTACGCATTTTCAAACCTGCCAGCACTTGGAACAGCCCAGTTCCATTGTTGGAACCTGGATACTCACGGTGTTGGAGTAGCAAGTGAGTCATCTCACCTTGATATTTGGTGGATGTTTTACTCAGATGGGTTTCGATATAAATAACTTCATCAAGGTTGTCAAATTGACCGTCTATTTCTAATACAGAAACGTAACGTCCGTAGTAAACATCGGATCCATAGTATACTTGCATACCAGGATACGAGCAAGTGAGTTTCCGTCCGCAAGGTGTCCAGTTAATGGTTGAACCTTCATCAAACAAGTAGGTTGGTTCAAATCCTTCCTTGTCTTCACGTTGGAGCATACGTACCCGTAGGACTTTGCGCTCAGTATCATTTTTAATCAGGTTCGTGGGGAGTACTTGCAGCACCACATCAGCGAATTCTCTTTGTGGCTCGATGAATTTTTCAAAATCGGGTTTACGAGAATTGATTTGAGCTAAAACGTCTTCGTAGCGATGTCCCCTTTCTGCCATATCCCGCTGGATTTTCCAGGCAATTTTGACTTCATCACTAATATCGAAATAGACGCTGAAATCAAGTAGCGATCGCACGCGCTCGTCATATAAAGGATGTAGTCCTTCCACAACTATGATGTGATTGGGCTCGACGCGCTCGGGTGGATCGATCATACCGGTTTCGTGGTTATAAATCGGCTTATTAATCACTTGACCTTCTTTGAGCGCTTTGATTTGCTCATACATCAGGTCAAAATTGTTGGCTCTGGGGTCAAGTGCAGTTATCCCAGTTTCTTTACGCTGTTTGCGATCTAGGGAATGATAGTCATCTAGACAGATAACTGTCATGAACTCTTCACCAAATAAATCTATTAAACGACGCAAAAAGGTAGATTTACCGCATCCTGAGTCTCCCGCTACTCCAATCAATACCACGCGTTCGGGTTTAGTTGTCATAAATTTCCTCTAAATACTAAATGTGTCAATCAATATTTTTTCACACAGAAGATTTTGAAACCAGGAGTTGACGCCATTAGTTGATCCTGTGTTCTTGCTACTCCACAGGCATATGAAATATTGAGACGGACATACAACCAAGTTATAGTTGTATTTCATCCGGCTAATATTTAATTACCTGACGGGTAAGTATTTAATCCTAGTGGTGTCCTTGATCTTAACAGAAGTGGGTATTCCACCACAATATTTGCTGTGGGAAAGAATCTCCTGCTTTACAAGCATCCTCATGATTTAGTTATTCATTTTAAATGACCAGGGATCATTCTTAAAACCGTTGTGTGAAAGTTTTACACTTATATTTATTTGGCTTTTAAGGTATAATTTATTTAAGGTGACAATTTTTCCTCTAAATAATAAAATTAGAATTAGCCGCCGGTGATATAATGGATTTTGCAAGAAGGATCACCAGAGACGTGTTAAAAAATCCTAGTACCGAGCAATGCCGGGAACGGAAATACAGTGAACGTTAATGCCTTGATATAGGCTTGAACAAATGCTTGTGCAGGTAAATCTGGAGAGGGTTTTAGGGCAGAGATAACTGCAAACTAGACAAACCCTGATGTGGCAAGAATCTGCCGCTAAAATTGCCTTTATAGCGGTGAGAGTGTCAAAAGTCATTGTATCTTAGCCCTTGGGCGGTGAAAAGCTATCTCCCTCACAGGGGTAGTATTTCACGAAAAAAAAGATTAAATTGACTCAATATTAACATTATGCCCAAAATTTCTCCTATACCTTAGAAGGTGAACAGGTGTGTTTTTTGCTATCCCTGTATGTCTTTGGTGAGTGATCCTAGTAAGGCATTAGCTGATGATGCCGCTTTCCCAAGGCGTCAGTTTTAGTAACCGAAAATCCGATAAACTAAAACTGGCAAAAGGAAAGAATTTTTGAGAAACGGTTAAGTAAAAATCGGAGTGTGAGAAAGAATGTACAATCAAGGTGCTGTTGAGGGTGCTGCCAATAGAGAATTAGGTAGCCGCGTCTTCGTTTACGAAGTGGTGGGTCTGCGCCAAAACGAAGAAAGTGATCAAACAAACTACCCAATTCGCAAAAGTGGCAGTGTGTTCATCAGAGTACCTTACAACCGCATGAATCAAGAAATGCGACGGATCACTCGCCTAGGCGGCAAAATTGTTAGTATCCAATGTGTAAGTGCTCTAGAACAACTGAATGGTAAAGGCTCTCATAAAAGTGCTGAAAACAACCAAGAGTCTGTAGTTACGTCTGAAACATCTGCTAACAGTGAGGGAAATGGTAAAGCCACACCTGTGAATGCAAATAGTGAAGTCAAGGGCTTTGCTAAACCACCAGCTGAAGAACAGCATAAGAAGAAGGACAAGAAAGGTAACACCATGACTCAAGCAAAAGCCAAAAAAGGTGCTGACGTTCCTGTGAACACTTATCGTCCTAATGCCCCATTTGTTGGTAAGTGTATATCTAATGAGCCGCTGGTTAAAGAGGGCGGTATTGGTATTGTTCAGCACCTGAAGTTTGACCTGACTGGCAGTGATTTAAAATACGTAGAAGGGCAAAGCATTGGCATTATTCCCCCGGGTGTAGATAAGAACGGCAAGCCTGAAAAACTCAGATTGTATTCCATTGCTTCCACCCGTCATGGTGATGATGTGGATGATCAAACAGTGTCGCTATGTGTCCGTCAGTTAGAGTACAAGCACCCGGAAACCGGGGAAACAGTCTATGGTGTTTGCTCTACTCATCTGTGTTTCTTGGAACCCGGCGCAGAAGTGAAAATCACTGGACCGGTGGGTAAGGAAATGTTGTTACCTGATGATCCTGACGCTAAAGTCATTATGATGGCAACGGGAACAGGTATTGCTCCTATGCGGGCTTACCTATGGCGGATGTTTAAGGATGCAGAAAAAGCTGCTAACCCAGAATACCAGTTCCAAGGATTCTCTTGGCTGATATTTGGTGTGCCCACCAGTGCGAACATCTTATATAAAGAAGAACTCGAGGAAATGCAGGAGAAATATCCTGATAACTTCCGCCTGACCTATGCCATTAGCCGGGAACAGAAAAATGCCCAAGGCGGTAGGATGTATATCCAAGACCGTGTGGCAGAACACGCAGATGAACTGTGGCAATTGATTAAAGAAGAAAAAACTCACACTTACATCTGCGGTTTACGTGGTATGGAAGGTGGTATTGATGAAGCCCTGACAGCTGCGGCGGCTAAGGAAGGAGTAGTTTGGAAGGATTACCAAAAGGAACTCAAAAAGGCTCATCGTTGGCACGTGGAAACTTACTAAGTTAAGTCCATAGTCATGACTCATTAGACTGAGGCGACTAACAAAGGATAAAAGGACAGTCAGTAGGGTGGGTGAATAACCCACCCTAAAATTGTTTTATTGGATAGCTGAGAACAGATTTCTCGGTGCTGGATTCACACGAAGCAGAAAATAGGGTGCAAAATTTGTGGCCGTGAAACTAGGAATATTAGGATTGGGCACTGTCGCCACAGGTACAGTGCAATTACTGCAAGATGTGGTGGGACGTAACCCGTTATTGCAGGAAATAGAAATATATCGCGTGGGAGTGCGATCGCTCGACAAAATTCGGGAGGTAGAATTACCATCCCATGTGTTAACTACAGATTTAGAAGCCATTGTTAACGATCCGGCTGTGGATATAGTGGTTGAGTTAATCGGTGGACTAGAACCAGCGCGATCGCTGATGCTCACAGCTTTAAAGAATGGTAAACAGGTTGTCACTGCGAATAAAGCCGCCATTGCGCGTTTTGGGTCAGAAATTTTTACAACTGCCAACCAATCGGGGGTATATGTGATGTTAGAAGCTGCTGTGGGGGGCGGCATCCCAGTGATTCAACCTCTAAAGCAGTCCTTAAGTGTTAACCGTATTAATACTGTCACTGGTATTATTAATGGTACAACTAACTACATCCTTACCCGGATGCAAACGGAAGGTAGCAACTTCAGCGATGTCTTAGCCGATGCCCAAAGATTAGGTTACGCAGAAGCTGACCCCACCGCTGATGTGGACGGTTTAGACGCAGCAGATAAAATTGCCATTCTCGCATCATTAGGCTTTGGTGGACGCATCAACCTCGAAGATGTCTATTGTGAAGGCATTAGGCAAGTCACCAAGACAGATATTACCTACGCCGAAAAATTGGGATTTGTGATTAAATTATTAGCGATCGCTAAACAATACACAGACTCATCTCCTCTGTCTGTCAGAGTTCATCCCACCTTAGTACCCAAAACACATCCATTAGCCAGTATTAACGGTGTTTATAATGCGATTCTTGTAGAAGGAGAACCAATTGGGCAGGTAATGTTTTTTGGTCCTGGTGCTGGTGCGGGTGCCACGGCTAGTGCTGTGACCTCAGATATCTTGAATTTAGTTGCTGTCCTCAAAACCAGTACAACCAAGCCAAATCCACTATTAAGCTGTGGACACCAAGATTATTGTCAAATTGCCCCCATAACAGAACTAGTGACGCGATTTTATGCGCGTTTCCTGACCAAAGACCAACCTGGAGTGATTGGAAAATTGGGTACTTGCTTTGGCAATTATAGCGTTAGCTTAGAGTCAGTAGTGCAAACGGGCTTTCAGGGAGGACTCGCAGAAATTGTTGTTGTCACCCACGATGTCCGAGAAGGAGATTTTCGGCAAGCCTTGGCAGAAATTGAGAATTTAGAGGCCATTGATAGTATTCCCAGCTTACTGCGAGTGCTGTAACAGGAGACAAGTGGACATTTAATCGAGATATTGCCAATATCACTAGGAACACCTAGATAACTAGATAATATTAAGCAAGATTAGACCCTAAGCAAACCCGAGTAGTAATGTCGAGCCGATATCTTGCCAACTAGTTACCATCCCCCAGATCCTTGACAACGGACTGGGGGAATTGCCACCAGGATTAATTAACCTTCCGGGCTATTTTTGCCGACAACTTGCGATTTTAGAGTGGTGATTTCACTAGTTAGCTCTTTCCGGGTCGAGGCTTTGAGCAAATAGCGATAAACGAACCAAGCCGAGTAGCCAATACCAATCAATTCAAAAGTCGGTGCTACTAAAGGAATATCATTCAAAGAGTCTAATATTGCCAAAAGTACCTTAACCGAAACAATTGCTGCGACAATTAAACCAACACTAACCAAGGGCTGCTTATATTGATTAAAGAAGCTTCCCAAGTACTCGGGCAGTGTTGCTAAAAAACCAGAGATTTGTTCACCGTATTTTTGCCATTGCTCTTGAGATTGCATAGGAGGCTGGAGTTTAGTAATGCTTCCTGTTTGGTTATTAATATCTGGCACTGCTGCCTCTTGAGATTTGGTTTCTGGGTATTCCGGTTCTTGCATTTTCACTCCTATAGATTGAACAGTTGAGTTTATCTAATCCGGACAATGACAACCAAAAGGCTGTTGATTAGGCAATGCACGAGGGCATCAGTACAATTGGTTTGGATCCACAAAAGCTTTGAGTGTCCTATAACCATAATTGCCTCATCAGCTCTACTGCATCAACTACAAGGTAGACAGTCAGCATGGAGATAGAAGTCAGAAAGCGGCAATAGCTCTTAAAATCGGCTTTCTGGGTTCTAGATTTTGTAAATCAGTTGGAATCGTCAGGTTGTGATTATCCCATACCATAGCAGGTGAGCTATTTCAACGTTAAGGCACGAAGATGCCTATCTTGAGAGCCGGGTTCTGACAATCAAATCATGCCAAAATCAGACTACCTCACATTTATACAAGTTTAAAGGCTGATTTCAACTGATATTCAAGCTATCTTAAGCCGCCTTCGTGAATTAACTCATTGAAAATTCATCTTAATATGTAATAAAAATTTTTATGTCTTTAAATACACTTGACACAAAATATATTTTATGGTAGTTATATTGCGGTTATTACTAGTCAGAATCATACCAAAGAATATATAGCCTTTTTCAGGCTCATGAAGTACACACCAATTCCCTATTCCCTATTCCCTATTCCCTATTCCCTATTCCCTGGTCCCTCAAACTAAAAAAAATTGTACCTCACGAGCATAGTAAATGCTAAATAATACCACAGATATTAATATCTGACTATATTTTTGTTATTCAAACTGAATACTGTTGATACTGCGGAGTACCAATTAAGCGCAATTAGTAAAGGCGCTTTCAGTGCGCCTAAGAAAGTTCTTTTATGGACTCTTGAGAAGGCCTCCTATCTTTAGACAGGAGAAGCTTAAAGAGGTGCTAATCCCAGTCGGGGAAAATATCTGCCGCATCTCCACCAATACCGATGCCAGTATGATAAATTTCTGCACCAGTGATTACCATGTCATCCATGGATGCACCATAGACATTAGAGTCATAAATCTGAGCGCGAGTCAGGTTTGCTCCGTTGAGATTAGCTTTCTTGAAATTAACGTTGGTTAGCAAAGCGGAAGTTAAATTTGCACCCTTCAAATTAGCATTAGTTAAATCTGCGCCTTCAAGATTGACTCCTTCGAGGTTAGCGCCGGAGAGATTTGCACCTCGTAAATCAGCACCAATTAAATGAGCACCTCTGAGGTTAACTCCCGATAAATCGCACTCAACACATTCTCTTGTTAAATTTAGCCTTTGTAAATCCTGGTAATTACCAGCGTTAACTCTGCTAATTATAATTAGGGGAGTTGCTAAGGCCAGAACCGCGAATAGCTGGGTTTTCATATGTTTTCCCCCTCATCCTTCCACTAAATCCGTTCTTTTCCTCACGTTCTTATTATCTCACTAAATTGTCGAAAATTTTGATTTTCATACACAAGTTGATAGTGAGCTTATATAAATGGTTTGGTGATGTGAGACCTAGTGTTAACTAGGTTTTTGGGCGATTACTTAGCCATCAAATCTACTGATTTGGATGATTAAGGTAATGTTAAATATTGTGAATAAGCTGTATTATTTTGTATAGTTTCACAGGGAGTATTAATCTGTCGTTGAATACTAGGAAAATGACAGTGTATACAATGAAAAAACAGTATTATAAAGCACTATAAAATCCCTTATATACTAATTTACGAGGATAGAAAGCAAAAGAGGGAGTTTAGCTCCCTCAAGAAATCAGATAATTATTTATAGCCTTTTTCAGGCTCATGAAGTACACACCAATTCCCTATTCCCCATTCCCTGTTCCCTGTTCCCTCAAACTAAAAAAAATTGTACCTCACGAGCATGGTAAATGCTATATTTCAACCGGGGTCAGGAATTATAAACGTTCCTTTGGTAAGAAGGCAATAGGATCGATTGCTCCCTTACCGGAAGGGTGGATTTCAAAATGAGTGTGTGGACCGGTGCTGAAACCAGTGCTACCCATTTCAGCAATTTGTTGTCCTTTAGTCACTTGTTGACCGACGCGTACCAAAGTCCGGTTATTGTGAGCATAGCGAGTCAAGCTACCATCGGAGTGGCGAATATCGACAAGGATGCCGAAACCACCTCGGTTCCAGCCAGATGTTTCCACCACACCATCAGCAGCCGCGTAAATTGGGGTACCAGTGGCGTTAGCAATATCAATACCCCTGTGCATTCTTCCCCAGCGTCTACCATACCCGGAGGTAAGCACACCTCGTGCCGGCCACATGTAGGTTGTTGAAGTTGTCGAAAGGGGAGGGGTAGTGGCGTCAATAGGTTGGGGTAGGTATTGGTCCACTGCGGCCAAAGGTGGTAACTGTGGCTGTAATTGTGGAGTCACTATGGTTCCCCTGCGGTTTCCTAAACTGTCAGAGATATCAGTACCAGTGGGAAATGTTGTTGATTTTTGGTCAGATGAAGTGAACGTACCAGAAAACTCGGGATTAATTGCCTGGTTACCACGAGTACGGTTTTGGGAATTAGCAGATTGAATACCATAGGATGGAACAGAAATGGGAATTGAACTATTCTGTCCTCCTGTAGTGGGGCTAGAAGGGGCGGTATGACCGCGTGTAACAACAGGAATAGGTATGGCTGCTTTTTCTGGTTCTGTAGCCACTAGGGTATTGGCGTTCCCAGACTTTTGATTGCGGTATTGCTGGCGTAATCTCTCGATGTCAGCTTCTAGGCTATTGGTTTGAGCCTGAGGAATGGTTGTGGGAGCTTTTTCCGGTTCTGTAGCCACTAGGGTATTGGCGTTCCCAGACCTTTGATTGCGGTATTTTTCCCTTAATCTCTCGATCTCGGCTTCTAGGCTATTGGTTTGACCCTGAGAAACAGGTATGGGAGCTTTTTCCGGTTCTGTAGCCACTAGGGTATCGGCATTCCCTGTCTTTTGATTGCGGTATCTTTCCCTTAATCTCTCGATGTCCGCATGTAAGCCACGGAGACCTTGATGATCTGTTGTGCTGGCCCCTTCCTCAGAGGACTTTTGAGCCTGCTGCGTTTGCTCGGAGATGGTTGGTATGGGTATATCGCCACCTAATCCCTCGTCATTAATACTAGTAGATTCCGTATCTGTATATACTTTTTGCTGCTGATTGGCAATTACTGGTATGGGTATACTAACACTCTCGTTATTGGTATATACTGGTAACTGTGATGAAGCAACAGGTAGACTAGGGTAGATACTGGGGATGGTGACAGGGGATTTGGCTGGCTGGGGCGCAGTACTAGAATAGATACTATTGGAGTTAAGTACAGTTGGTACCTGAATGGCTCTAAAGCTCTTAATCTCAGAGGCGGGAATAGTCAGCCTTTGGCTAATTTTGAGATCGTCTGGATTGATCAGATTATTTGCCTGGACTAGTTCTGAAATGGAAATATTGTACCTAGTGGCGATCGCAGCTAATGTATCTCCAGGTTTAACTTCGTAATTTCTATGACCCGACAAGGCTGGAATTTGCCGGGGTTTTGTTAACCCTTGCGAGTTCGACTTATTTGTTTCTGGTCTTTGTGTAAACTCGGATAATAAATCTTTGTTATTGTCATTATTGACAGTGGATAACTCTTCTACGTTTGCTATCCCTTTCGGCTGTGTGGAACCTCTGTCAGTTTTTGATAAATTTTTTGTCTCCTCAGACCGCAACTCCGCCAGACTCTTTCTTAAACGGTTCGATTTTTCTTGTAAGCGATTTAGGGCAAATTCTTGCTGCGCCTTGAGTTGAGCATTATTTTCATCACTGGTATCTGTGTTTTCCAGTACTTGTAGTTGTGGTTCCCCTGTGAGGTTCGCTGTCTCCGTTGATAATTCCTGTGCTGCTGGGGATTGTGACTTCCAGGATGTAGAAACAGGAACCAGATCAGACATTTCGCTCTCGGTAACTTGCAATCTAGCTTCCAGTCCAGGTAACTGTGAAATCGCTGTTGGTTCGAGGATGATAGAATTTTTGGGGATCCTTGCTGAGAAGACTGTTTGGATCTCCGGCTTTATGGAAGCAAATTTGACTGTGGTGTCAGACGCAGCAGGAATTATTGAAGTTACTTTTTGTCCACCCACAGAAGCTGCTGCGTGGGCTTCATCGCTTTGTCGAGTCACCAAAAGGCTGGTTGCTCCCATTGAGATGGCCAAACCAATCATGGCCGCTTGTTTACCTACCCGGCGGTTAACCTTGGGATGAACTAAAGTAGTATTTAGGTTTTCTATGTTTTCCACTGGGGTATCATCACTGCTGGGGGTATTTTTCAGCACAGCCTCTTCTCTTTTTTTCAATGCTCGTTTCAAAGACGACCTCCTATTATCACTAGTGCTTAACTGATATCGATTTTTCAGTCGGATACTAGTCAATGGTTTAGATCACATCGAAATGATAGATCAAGATCAACCTCACCAGAGATACTTACGCAAGATTAACTTGCTTCTCTGATTTAGACAAGTTCACACATGGAACCGAAAACTTTAAAGTTGCTGTGCTCACTTGTCCAGTTTATTTCTACACACCATAGAACTTTTGCTTTTGACCGTTGTCTTTACTGCTTGTGTGACCCTTGCTAGGAGTTAGTGAAGAATATTTATTATATGTTCACCCTGCCAATTGTGGACTTGAGCAATATAGAGGCTCGGACTTTTGGAAAAGCTATGCCCTATGTTCTAGATATATTCAAGGTTTTTCTACTCGATCCGCCTTATCAATAGGAGACTTTACGTTAATTTGTCCCTAAAAATCAACCGTACACACTTCTAACTACTTTTCTAATCCTCGCAATTACTTATCCCACATAAATGTCTCAAATCAATAAAACATAAAGGGTTTGAGCTTCTTTGAGATCCTCCTCATGCTGCCTGTGTCTTCATCAAAATCTATAATATAAGTTCCGTAGACTCGCGAATTCAATATACAAATTTCTTATATAACTATGTTAATTTTGGTGAGTATTTATTACTAAGACTATCCTGAAGAGATTTTTGTATAAAATTTAACTATATTTTCTCTTCCCAGAGTGTGTTTGGCGGGGATAAATTACACTCTGAGATCAAGATTTGCGATCGCATCAGGATTGTCAGAGTAAATAGCCCAACTGACGATGAGCTTCAAACAAACTGACTGCGACACTGACGGAAAGATTCAGGCTGCGAACATGAGGCTCTGACATTGGAATATACAGTTTCGCATCGCAATCTGACAGCACTGTGGATGGTAACCCTGTGGTTTCGCTACCAAAAAGCAACCAATCATCGGCTTGAAATTGAAAGCTGGCATAATTAAAATTACCTCGCACAGTGAAGCCTAAGCATCTGCCTCCACGTTGTCGATGTGTGGATTGAAAGGCTGCTAGGGATTCGTGATAGTGTAGTTTGACATAAGGCCAATAGTCTAAACCAGCTCTTTTGAGGTAGCGATCGCTAATTTCAAACCCTAAAGGAGCCACTAAATGTAATTCCGTACCCGTGGCGGCACAAGTACGGGCAATGTTACCTGTATTTGGTGGTATTTGCGGATAAACTAAAACTATCTGGGGCATTGTCTGTAAACTATTTTTTGTATAACTCTATACTGAAATCCTTATAAGTCTATCATTAGATAGAGTCGATTCATAGGTTTTTCTAATAAATCTTCAGTAAAACCTCGATATTAATTTTTTTAAACAAAAAACAAATTCCCTAAAACCCCAGACACCAAGAATCTTGGGGATAGAAAATAATTCTGGGGTTTCTCTGTCCAAATCTACCTTCAGGATGAAGACGGAACCATTAAGCTACCAGGGGCGAACATAATTTGTTTTCTAATTCAACTTCCCGTTCTTCAGTGGCGACAATAGCTTGAGTCAGGACACGCTGAGAGTCAAAACCCACTGCGTGCAGTTGTAACCATTGTTGGGCTTCGTTCCCGGCGCGGAGAATTTTCTGCACAGGAGATAAGAAACAGCTAAAACCATGTTCTTTAGCCATCCCCCAAACTTCTTGATATAATTGGTTAATCCAGTCTCTGGCAAGGATAGGTCTACCGTCTTGCCAATGGTGTAATTGAGCATCAAGACTAGCACTAGCTGCAGATGCTTCGTTGCTGGCGGTGATAGTCAGCAATTCTTCGGGGGAAAAACTACTTTGGGTTAACGGGTCGAGTTCGGGGTTTGCCATTAACTGTAACAAACGCGCTTCCAGCAAAGCACTAATGGCTAGCAAAGCAATGGGGTCGGTAACTAAGTCACAAATACGTAATTCCAAACGATTCAAGTCATAAGGACGATCATCGCCATTTGGTCTAACTGATGTCCACAAATGCCGGACATTTTGCATAGTTCCCGCAGCTATTTGTGCTTCCATCCATTCAATATGATGGACATGACTAGTAAATAAGGGCACATGGGCGGGAGTTTGAGGAAACACAGCCCAACGGGTGGAATGATAACCCGTAGCCTTGCCATCCAGGAAGGGGGACGAGGCGCTTAAAGCCAGGAATAAAGGGGCTTCTAAACGAATGAGCCGACAAGCCCGCATTAATACATCAGGGTCACTGATGCCGATATTAATATGAACGCTGGCAGTAACTACTTTTGTCCCGTAGGTATTTTCAATGTATTCATGATATGGGTTATTGGGGTTGGAACGAAAAAAGCGATCGCTGCCGCCCAATGATAAAGTGCTACCAGGAATTAAAGTATAATTACCCAACTTATGCAGGTAGCGTCGCAAATTGCGGCGGGGACAAAGCAAAGCACACAACAATTTCTCATAATCACTCAATGGCTGGGTGGTGTATTCCACATTACGGCTATCCGGTTCCCGCACAAATCCATCCAAAGAGTCTACAATTTTGTCGGAGAGACCGACTATTTCACCTTGAGGCGTACCAGTATACATCTCAATCTCAAAGCCTTTTAATAGGACCACTTTGTTCTCCTCGCCTCTCCTAATGTAAGAATTGTATCGAATTAGACGAATTTTTGCATCTACATTTAAGTTAACTTATAATTTACAATTATTTAATAATAATCTCAGAAAGCACAAAGACAGCGAGTATAAACAATGCAGAGGCTGTTTAAAGCCTATTTTCTGCAATTTTTAGACTTAACCCCAGAGCGTGAGACTGATTGTTTCTTCTGATGCGGTAAATTTTGTGGTATAATGAACTTGCCGGGTGAGTCATCCTCCTGAGCAATATTTAGGCGGACAAAATCAGCCCATACTTCATTACTGAGTAAGTTTAAAGCGGTTTCCGGTTGATAATATGCTATGGTCTTGATGGTTTTACGCCATCCCTGCTGTAAGGATTCCATAAAGGTTTCCTCCCCAGAAAGCTGATTCAACAGGGAAAGCGCCGAAGCTATAGAATCATTTAGTAAATTCTTTGAATTTAAATCTGTAATTACAATATTTAACCACTCTGGCAGAAGTTCCAACCAGTTGCTTTTTTTTATCTCCCTGAGTGCGATATTTTGCATACCCAGGAAACCCCACACAGACAAAGACTCTACAGCTAATTGCAAATCACGGTTTTCTAAAGCTATACCCCATTGAGTTTGTGCATGATTTTGGTAACGAGCAACCAGAAACTGATATGCTTCCTCAACTTGCTGGGGAGCAGTGACTTTATAAACAGACTCACCCTGTGGTAAATATTCCCCACCAGAAGAAACCCAGTCATAAAATCCACAAAAATAAGTTTCTTGATCAACTATAACCTCTTTGACATGGGAATCAGCCAGACAGAAAACCTGTACAGATGATAAACAGTGAGGCGTTTTGAGAGAGCGTAATTTTTCTATAACATCTGCTGGTGAAATTCCATATGCGATTAAAACCCGCACTCCATCATTAGTCAACTTTTGCAACAGCGTTACAAATTCGTTATTGATAATATCTTGACTCAAACAAGGAGAATAGATGATAATTTGCCGTTTAGCAGAATTTAAAATTTCCCGAAAAGTGGGAGTAATTTCCCCATCGCCTAACTTTAAAGCTGTTGGGGTAAGTTTTTCTAATCGAGATTCTATTTGAGTATTTTTATAATTAAGAGTAGCTTCACGCTCCTTAACGGCTTCATCGGATAATTGACATAAAGCAAGATACGGTATTTTACCTTTACCTTGCAATACTTCCATGCGTTGTGATGCTGATGCCGAAATTTGCTTACCGCTTCTAATTTCGATCCTGAGTTTTTGTGTGACAGCATCGCAAATTACAAACAGTGATATACTTTTCCAGATAATTTGCGCTGGGGCTAAAACTTTACAGTGAGTAACAATTTTACCTAATTCTGGGACATGAAAATCTAAACCTGATAACTGAATACATTTCTGGATTTTTTCAATGCTTAAAGCAGGTATATCATTAATTTTACGGGCAATTTTGATAAAATCTGCTAAATCAGGTAAATTTAACGAGACATCATCCCAGGGTTCAGTAGAAAATATCAGCTTTCCTTCCAAAGCATCGGAAACAGCATATATTTCTACAGGATATGCAGGTTGTGGTACAGAACCTTGGGAGTAAAAAGTTCGTCCTTGATTTGTCACTGTAATGGGGGATGTTGCGGATAAGGTTTCCAACCTTTGCAAATTGGCTGCGGTACTGCGGACAAATATAGGGTCAAGTCCTAATATGGATGCTAATTCATCTTCTGTGGGTGGAGGCGAAAACTCAATTCCAGCACGGATAATAAATTCTTCGAGTACATTAAATTCCCGGGGTTCCTGGATAGATATTTCTACAGGAGTTTGATGTAAACTATAGCGAAATTCATGGGCTGCTAAAACTGATAAGTGAGGATTTTGGGCGGTAATTTCCTCTACTAAATTTATGAGTTTTTTGTCAATAGGTTTAGCCGCAGCACCTAGAAACATCAACGAAACCTCCTTGACGATTTACAGTACGGGAAATATCTAAATACATATCTCCAACTTTTCCACCTTGACGGGTAAATAAATCATGACAACCTACAATTACTAGTAGTTCTTGGGCGCGAGAAAAAGCTACGTTTACCCGTTCTGGCTTATTCGCAAAACCAACATCACCTTGATGATTATTCCGAACCATACTCACAATGACCACAGGGCGTTCCATTCCCTGAAATCTATCCACTGTCCCTGTGCGAATTTCCAAAGAAGGAAATAGTTCCGGTTGTAAACGTTGCTCAATTTTTTTCAGTTGTGCGCCATAGAATGTAATGACTGCAATTTCCTTTTTGGGTGCACCATTGGCGATTTTAGTAGCCCAAGTATGCTCGAATTGCTGACACAGGCGTTCAATTATATCTACTTCGCGAGGATTAAAATAGGAAGTATTTTCCCGTTCTTCTTGGAATTCCAGATCCCTGGGAATGTTTACCCAGATAAGATGGTGATTTTGGTCGATAATTTCCCCTGTCAAATTATGGGCGCGTTGGCTGTCAGGTGCTAAAAGCCCACATTCTAATTTACCCTGATAAAATTGATTGATGGCTGCCATAATGGAGGGGTGCATTCTATATTGGGTAGTCAACATTTGTTTAATGCTTTTGTCAGCAGCTTCAAACTGAATTTTAAATAATGATTCTTCTAAAAATTGCAGTTCTGATTTTGTGCTCCCCAGTGATTGAGCAACTTCTGCTACTGTGCTAGTATCAAGCATGGGTGGTAATTGGCGATGGTCACCTACCAAGACTAACTTTTTGCCTTTTAAAGCTGGAATGAGTAACTCTGGTGGGGTACATTTACTGACTTCATCGATGATGACCACATCAAAGGCTTTAAATTCTTGGGTAAAGTTGTAATTTGCAGCTTGGACACAAGTGATACCGACGACGTTAGCGTTATCTAAGTAAATGCGTTTTAAGTCGTTGCGATCGCGCTCTGAGGGATTTTTGACTTTAGCAATCCAATCTTGGGTAAAATCTTGGTAGCGGTTGAGATAAGTTTCTTCTTGACTCAGTTGGTGTTGCCAAGCATCAAACTGGGCTGTGATAGTCTGTAAAAATTCCCGATCAAATAAGCCTAAATCAAGATTTTTGGGCTTAAATTTATCAGGTATGGTTTCCCAGAACTGTTTCCACCAATTTCTGGATAAAATTAAATCTTCTGTGGGTTGTATTTCGGGTTGTTGATTTAATTTTTCCAGTTGGCTTTGTGTTTCTTGCAGTTTGTGTTGAGCCTGTGTGTTTTGTTGTTGTATAATCACCACTTTGTCATCTAAAGATTTTTTAATTACCTCCAAGACTGCAACAGGTTGAATGGAACTGATGACAGTTTCTAAATTGAGGAGATGACCCAACCCAGTATTGACATGAGTAGCAAATTCTTGAGGATGTTGCCAAATTTTTGATGGTGTTGTCAGATATTCTGTCACCAAACCGCGTAATTTATCAGGGACATTTTGCTGTTGGTTGAGTAACTGCAAAATCTTGATCACCTGTTCTACTTTTATTTGAGATGAAGTAGCGGATATTTGCTCTTGGGTGGTTCTCTCCAGTTGAGTTAGTTGCTGTTGGAGATACTCCAGGTGTTTTTCAGTTTCAGTTTTAACTCGTGCGACACATTGACGCGCATTGGTGAGAATATCCGCGAGTAATTCTTCACTAACCCGCTTCAGGGTAGAGTCGAGGTGATTTAATTCCCAAACTGTACCATAGACTGACTGCATTCTCAGCAAAAACAACTGGGTGTTTTCCACCAGTAATTGGCGCTGATGTAGGTTCAGGAGTTGATAGTTACTAAACTCTTCGTATATTTTACGCCATTGAGTGCGATCGCTCCCAGATAGGATTATGGGAATTTGACTAAAACTTTGCTCTACAAAGTAACTGAAACTGTGCCGTTTACCGATTCTATCAACAAAGCCCCCCTCCGTTTCATAAATAAAGGCTTTTGCTAAAGCTGACAAATCTGGCAAATTCACATGATATTTATGAGGTAATATAGGTAACTTTAACTGCTGGGCGAACAGCAACAAACCCAGTGGTAACTGTAGCAATTCCGGCGTTAAGATTTGTCCCGACTGCTGGCATTCTTTAATTATTTGATATAATACCACAGGTGCTGTAAACTTCCATTCTTTAACAGCTGCAATTACATAATCAATCTCGCGTTTACGGTTTTGCCAACCTTGAATTGTCTGCTGTAAATTTTGCTGTTTAGCTATAAATTCCTGCTCATTAATGGCTGTTGAAGAATATTGGGAAATCGGAGATACTGCTTTAACAAGCTCCGACATTGCCACAATTATATCTTGGGCGTAATGGAATGCTGTTTTAAAATCAGCTAATTGAGTAGCTACATTTTCACACAACCAAAATGCTAAACCAAATGCACCATGAGCAGGACGGACTAAACCCAGTTTATCAGTCCACTTGATAGCTTGACCCACATTGGTCAAAAAATCAGCGACCGAACTATTATTTTCTGTATATAAATGAAGCTGTGGTAAATAATTTTTAACTTCTGGTGCTTCCCAATTAATATTTGGCACATTTTTTAGTACATAATCTAACCCTAATCCAATAGATTGTAGCTGATTTTTTTCAGATAAACTTTCTTGATAAATGTCTGCTATATTTTTACAGGTTGCTGCTAAAATTTGCTTTTGCTGATTTAATTGATTTTGTTGCTGATTTAGTTCCTCTTCTAACTGTAAATAATCTTTAAATTGTGGGAATGCTAACAACAACTCAGCCAATATTTTCACATTTTCCCGACGTTTAGCCAAACTATTTTCACAGTCATTCGCCGTATTTTCCAGCCATGTACCAATAACTTGATCTTCTAAAAATGGCTGTCCTTCTTCCCCCACTTTGTGGGCGCGTCCTTTGCGCACCGCGCGGATAACTGGGTTGTGAACTAATCGACTCAGAGCATTATCCACCGCTAAGTTAGCTTGAGAAGCGATAAGAGTACGTCCACCCCGCAGGGCTATTTGATAACAAATTTCTGCAATTACAGTAGTTTTACCAGTACCGGGAGGACCTTGGATGAGAACTAAATCTTCAGCTGCTAAGACCTTCTCCACAGCTGCTTTTTGTCCAGCATTAGCAGAAGATAATAATAAATCATCCCCTTGCAGTGACACAGTTTTCTTAATACACCTGGACTGGGAAGCATCGAATAAAAAGTTACCCAAGTAAGGATTTTGAGTGTGTCCCTGCTTTAATTGTTCTAAAGCTTCCTTCTTGCGCCTAACTTGTTGAATATCACCAGCAGCATCAAAAAATAAAAATCCCTTCACTGGTATTTGATAACGTTGTGTAGCGATATATTCCGCTACTTCCCGTTCTAATTTGACTTTGATTAAACAATTTTTCACATCAACTTGATCAATTGTACCTAGTTGAGGAATTTTGTAAGTTAGTTTCCCTATAGGAACAGTTTCCGCAAGTTTAACTTCTTGGTTTTTGGAACGTTTTACCCGTTCCCAGAAACTGGAGACATTTAAATAATTTTCTTCAGCACCATCGAGAGTAGCCGAGGTAACATCTACTTCAAAGGTAATATCTCTGCTGTTACGCCCATAATTATTACTAACAAATGCCACACAAAACTGACGGGATTTAGCAATATTTTCCTCAACTTGCAAAAATGCTTTCCAGGCTTGTAACTGTTCTTCTGTGGGTATATGCTCACCGCAAATAGGCATTTTTTCCATGCGTGCTAATGCAAGTTTAGGAATACCTAAACGATGTTGAGCATGAGACAGCAAACGTAAGGTAAAAGCAACAGAGTAACCATCAGCCCGTCCCCGGGAAAGTGGCAAAAACCGAATTGATAAAATTTTTAAACCGCCTATTCCATCCTGGGAAATAGCTGCAATTAAACTTAATGTTTTACCTTGCTTTTCCATCTGTTTAGGTAAGGGAAAATCATCTCTATCAGTGGCAATTGTTAACTGCCAAATTTCCTCATCTTGATGTTTTCCTGCACCTTGACGACGCACATAAAACAGACAAACTTCCTCACCCAGTAAATCAATTATCTCATTTTGAGCCACTGAATTAACACATTTATAGCTCCAGGTTTGGTAATTTTGCTTGTGGGAAAAAGTGGGCATAGATACAGTGGAATTTACTGATGTGTGAGATAATATAGTTTAGCACCTGGGAAAAAACAAGGAACCACTGCGCCAAGGTGGGGAACTAATTTATAGCCTATACTGATGATAAACCTGAGTAGCAGCACGATGTAACAAAGAGTGTCGCCAAACCAGAGACCTCATATCATCGGCGTAACCCCCTCCAATAACACAAGCTACAGGATAACCAGCACCCACGCAGGTACTTAAAACCTGCATTTCGCGGCGGAAAATTCCCGTATCACTCAGGGCTAATTTTCCTAAGCGATCGCCGATATGAATATCTACCCCTGCATCGTATAATACTAAATCAGGGCGAATCTTGGACAGCAAATCTGGTAAATAATTCGCCAAAGTTTGTAAATATTCATCATCTTCCATTCCCACCCTCAGGGGAACATCCAAATCACTGGTTTGTTTAGTACCAGGAAAATTAACTTCACAGTGCATGGAGAAAGTAAACACACTCTCATCTGTTTGGAAAATGACAGCTGTACCATCCCCTTGATGTACATCTAAATCCACAATCAGAACTTTTTGCACAAGTCCGAGCTTTTGTAACACTCGACAAGCGATCGCTAAATCGTTGAAAATACAAAAACCAGAACCATAACTAGGAAAAGCATGATGAGTACCACCGGCTGTATTACAAGCTAAACCCTGACTCAGTGCCATCTGGGCAGTAAGTATTGTACCACCAACCGCGACGCAAGTACGATTTACCAGTGCTGGACTCCAAGGTAACCCAATACGACGCTGTGCTTTCGGTTCTAGTGTTCCCTCGCAGTAAGCTTGAACATATTCTGGAGTATGAACCAACTTAATTAACTCGCGGGGTGGGGGTAATGGTGTGTGAAATTGTGCTGTTTGCGCTACACCGTCAGCTAACAGCAATTCATAGAGTTGTCGGAACTTGGACATCGGGAAGCGATGCCCCGGTGGTAATGATGTAATATAATCTGGATGGTAAATAATTGGCAGTTCCATAATCTAAAATTACCAGTAAATCAGGCAAATAGACAAGCTAGAATTTAGCAAAAATATAAAACTCTAAATTAATTATGCAGCAATGGATTGTACCAATAGTATTTATTCTCCTTGGCTGGATGGCTGGATTGATTGGGGAAAAAGTTTTTTTTAAAAAACTCAGAGAATTTGTTCTTGAAAAGCAGATACCAGGCGGTGAAATCATATTTACAGCTTTACACCGCATGACATTTTTTTGGTTTTTGCTAGCAGGTTTCTCTGGGGCTTTTTTGTATTCTTCCCTGAATATCAACAATGATATTAAAATTATCCTGCAAAAAATAATTACCATTTTATTACTTTACTCAGTCACCTTAGTCTTAGCTAGATTGACTGCTGGTTTTGTAAATTTATTCATACAGAGAACAGCAGGAGTACCTGCATCTTTAATTTCTAATTTAGCTAAGATTGGTGTTTTCATCTTGGGAATACTCATCCTCTTGCAAACTATAGGTGTGCAAATTACACCCATAGTCACAACTTTAGGAGTTGGTGGTTTAGCCGTTGGTTTGGCGCTCCAAGATACATTGGCTAATTTATTTTCTGGTTTTTATCTGATTATCTCTAAGCAAGTGAGAACTGGAGATTATCTGAAATTAGATGATGGATATGAAGGTTATGTTACAGATATCAATTGGCGGAATACAACTATTAAAGAGATTAAAAATAATATTATTGTTGTTCCTAATTCTCGCCTAGCATCAGCGATTTTTACTAACTATCACCTACCAGCTAAGGTAATTACTTTAATCATGGATATCGGTGTCGGTTACGAAAGTGATTTAGAAAAAGTAGAAATAGTGACTGTAGAAGTAGCCAAAGAAGTGATGCAAGAAATTGCCCCGGACTTAATAGAAAATGAACCTATTATTAGATTTCATACCTTTAATGATTTTAGTATAGATTTTAAATTATCTATGCGGGTAAATGAATATTTTGATCAGCGCATTGCGAGACACTTACTAATTAAGAAATTACATAAACGTTATCAACAAGAAGGAATCCAAATCCCCTTTCCTGTCAGAGAGGTTTATTTCCATAATCAGGGATCTGAAAATTCAAATCTTGATGTAAACTAATTCACCGCCCTCAAAAATAATACTTTTTTCGTTGTCGAAAATTAGCTACCGACTGCACTAAACCCAAAGCAATGAAATTCGTCAACATAGCCGAACGTCCGTAACTCATCCAAGGTAGGGGAATTCCTGCTACAGGGGCTAAACCAACAGTCATCCCTATGTTAACAATTAGCTGAAATAAGATCATTGACAAAACCCCAATAGCTAACAATGAACCAAAGTTATCTTTAGCAGTTTCAGCTATACGTAATAGGCGAAAGCAGATCAAACAGAAGACGAAAAGCACCACTAAACAACCCACAAAACCCAGTTCTTCCCCCACGGCGGAGAAAATAAAGTCTGTATGTTGTTCGGGAACAAAATTTAGTTGTGTCATCGGACCTTTAAATAAACCCCATCCCCAAACTTCACCAGCACCTATAGCGATGCGAGACTGGTGTTGATGATAGCCAACTCCAAAAATATCGTGTCCAGGTCTGAGAAATACAGTTAGGCGGTTTTTCTGATAATCCCTCAATATATGCTCCCAGACAAAAACTCCCAATTCACCACCTAACAAGTTGAGAGCTGAGGCACCAATAGCATTGAGGGCAGATTTCCGCCAGGGGAGAGTATACCACCCTACAATACCCATAGCCACTACCCAAACTAACCCTAAAACTCCGAAAGATAATATGTTAAATACATTTACCGGCTCTGACAAAGGCCAATTTATACTAAACAGAATAGCAGAAATTATCGGCGAAATCATCAGCACCAGCCAGCCAGGATGAGCATTTGCCCAGTACAGCATTCCTAAGACGATGGCACCAAACACCAAAGATGTGGCCAAATCTGGCTGTAAAAATACTAATCCCCAAGGAATAGCAGTAATTGCCAAAGTCCGAAATACACTTTCCAGGGTGGAAGCTGTGCGCTTGTGTAATACAGCCGCTAAGGTGATAATCACTCCGATTTTGGCAAATTCCGAAGGCTGGACGTTAAACCCACCAATGCTAATCCATCGCTGCGCTCCTTTCGCGCTAGTACCAATGATCATGACCGCGATCAGACTGAGATTTGTGAGTGCGTATGTTACCCAATGCCAGTGCATCAGATTTTCATAACGGCTACGAGCTAAAAACAAGGCTATCACAACGCCAATAGCTGCTACCAACCAGTGCCAGAACCAGTCAGTCACCGGTTGTCTTAATTCCGTACTCAATATCATTAAGCCACCAAATGTACTAATGCCTATAGTCAGCCAAAATAGCATCCAATCCATTTGCTGCCAGGAATTAAGCCAATGTTGCCGGCGAATTTGGGGGATAAAACGTTTGAAGATCATGTGCAAATTTATCTTTAATATTGAATCTGCATTCCTGGGCTATTACCCAGGAATCAAAAAAGAACTACTTGATTATGTCAGAGCGGCAACTGATATTTTACCGGCGATATTTAGAGCGATCGCTTTTAATGCTTGTGCTGAGGCTGAATCTGGATCTGCTATAACTATTGGTACACCACTATCACCACCTACTCTGGTGGAAATCTCCAGAGGAATGCACCCCAGTAAAGGTACTCCCAACTCAGATGCTGTCTTGGAACCCCCACCGGAACCAAAGATGTCATAGTGCTTATCTGGCATATCTGGGGGAATAAAGTAGCTCATATTTTCTACGATTCCCAACACAGGGACATTCATTTGCTGGAACATTCGCAAACCTTTACGTGAATCTAATAGGGCGACATTTTGTGGTGTAGTAACAATTACAGCGCCTGACATCGGCACTGCCTGGGTTAAAGTTAATTGAGCGTCACCGGTTCCCGGTGGCATATCGACGATTAAATAATCCAGTTGTCCCCATTCCACTTGATAGAGAAACTGGCGAATCACACCATTAAGCATGGGACCGCGCCAAATCACTGGCTGGTCTGGGTCAATCAAAAAGCCCATTGAGACTAATTTGACACCGTGATTAAAAGCAGGTTCGAGAATGTCACCTTTGTCTGTGGAACGCACAACAATTTCAGCATCAGCTAGCCCCAGCATAGTTGGGTCATTAGGTCCGTAAATATCGGCATCTAGCAATCCCACTTTTGCCCCTGTTTGTGCTAAAGCTACAGCTACATTCACCGCTACTGTGCTTTTACCAACACCGCCTTTACCACTGGAAACAGCCAGAATATTCTTCACACCAGTAATTCCAGTCCTATCTGGTAAGCTTTTTTGTTGGGGTGTTTCTGCAGTAACATCTACACTTACCTCTGTAACACTAGGTAGCTGTTTAATCGCTTTTTTGCAATCTTCAACTATAAATTCACGTAGGGGACAAGCTGGTGTGGTTAACACCAAAGTAAAGCTAACCTTGCCATCCTCAATTTTGACGTTGCGAATCATATTCAGTTCCACCAAACTCTTGCGGAGTTCTGGGTCTTCTACTGGTCGCAAAACTGCTAAAACTGACTCGGAATCAAGAACATCGTACATACTCTTGTAAAAAAAATTAAGAAAATTTTAAGATCATCTAATATGATCTTAACTTTGTTTGGGAAGTGGTCTGGATTCCCTAAAAATCAAAACAACTATCATGGAGTGATTTTTTCTTCCCTGAGACTGTTGCTAATCCAGCCTTTTCTACGTACTGCACTAAGGAACGTGCTACACGATCTGCATAAGGGCGTGATAATGACCAAATTAGGGGGGACAACCAACCCCGGAGAGTGACTGAATAAGATAAACAAGTACCACAAACTGTAGACTCTACTCGGTAAGTAACTCGTTCTTCGATACCTGGAATCGCCATGACTCGGATACTTAACATTTCATGAGGTTTAACACCCTCGACAAAAATCCGGATGGCAATAGGCGAAAAGCGGGTGATGGCTTGGTAAATTAATCCCGGTTTGGGTACTAATCCATAGGGTACATTAGTACTCTTGAGCAGGGGATGCCAGGAAACATCTGTTAAATCTACTACTTTCAGCCACATCTCATCTACGGATGCAGAACTAATCTCTCGATACGTTCGCACCAGAGAAGCGCAAAACTGACGACGTTTGCGGTGGATGCATTTGGATAACCAACTTCGCATTTGCCTCATCCTCCTTCCTATGCATCTGCTGATGACTCTGGTATGGTGAATCAGATTACCTCAAAGTAGAGATCGCTCATAGAGTCATTCACCAGAGTCTAGTGTTGATACCAGAATGTTTACATCAAGAAGTACAAAAAAAACTCAGTTAATATACAAGCCTATACGCATTTGAGGGAAAATAACTCTAGTCATGCCCATCAATCTTGTAAATGCTGACAAGTAAGACAAAAGCAGATTAGGCAAATTAAGCCGATAAATTGGCTGGATTTGTCCACAAATTTGAGAATTAACAAGTTTGTGGCTTTTTAGAAAATGTAATTTAAGTCTCGGAATCTATGTTGACTAATTCGCAAACGCCAACTGTAGACGCAACACCATCCCAGTTTTTACCTCCAACTGATTCTCAGTCGAGGGTAAGTCAGTTTATGAAACAGTTACAAGATGAAATTACCCAAAAACTGGCTGCAGTAGATGGTGTAGGTAAGTTTCATGAGGATAGTTGGGAACGTCCGGAAGGAGGTGGCGGGCGATCGCGTGTGCTGCGTGATGGTGCAGTATTTGAACAAGCTGGTGTAAATTTCTCTGAAGTTTGGGGTTCTCATCTACCCCCATCAATTTTAGCCCAACGCCCAGAAGCCTCAGGACAGGGTTTTTATGCTACAGGTACTTCACTGGTACTACACCCCCACAATCCTTATGTGCCCACAGTTCACCTGAATTACCGCTATTTTGAAGCCGGACCAGTATGGTGGTTCGGTGGCGGTGCTGATTTAACTCCTTATTACCCCTTTGCTGAAGATGCAGCGCATTTTCATAACACACTTAAGCAAGCTTGTGACCAACATCACCCAGAGTATTACCCAGTGTTTAAGCGCTGGTGTGATGAATATTTTTACTTGAAACATCGGAACGAAAACCGTGGTGTCGGTGGGATATTTTTGGATTACCAAGATGGACAGGGTCTGTTATATCGCGGTCCTGACCCCAATGGCCAGGCGGCTATTTATAGCCAACAAGTCGGGGTACCAGCAACCCGCAATTGGGAAGATTTATTTGCTTTGGTGCGAGATTGTGGCCGGGCATTTTTGCCGGCATACACGCCCATTGTGGAACGGCGACGGGAAATGGAATATGGCGATCGCGAACGGAATTTCCAACTCTATCGTCGCGGTAGGTATGTAGAATTTAACTTGGTTTATGACCGAGGCACTATTTTCGGACTCCAAACCAACGGACGTACAGAATCCATTCTCATGTCTTTACCTCCTTTGGTCCGTTGGGAATACGGTTACCAGCCAGAACCCAATACTCCAGAAGCCGAGTTGTATGAAATTTTCCTCAAACCGCAAGATTGGGTCAACTGGACAAGTAAAACTCAATAAAACCGCCGGTAATTCCCCATCTAGACTCATGTTAGATGGGGATCAAAGTCCAGGGGTGGCGAGCAGAGTGTAAAATCAATCCCCCTGTGGTTTTCCTGTATCCGTTTCAAGCTCTCAAATCTTTGTGGGATTGTTAAAATATTAGCTGGCTCGCCAAACAAGGGCTAAAGATGTCCATAGACAAACCAAACTCAATACTTACCCAAGGCAATTAAATTTGGACAAAAACTTATAAATGATACGGATCGGAAACCTGAACTTGGCAAAGTCACCTTTAAGCGACAAAATGTAATAACGTCGCTCTTAACATTCTTAACATTTTATTCGTGAATAACGTCCGTACTGTCTCAGATACAAAACGAACTTTTTACTCCCTGCACACCCGACCGATTAACACCATTTATCGTCGGGTAGTTGAAGAGTTGATGGTGGAAATGCATCTGCTATCAGTCAATAGTGGTTTTACCTACAATCCAATTTATGCCTTGGGTGTAGTCACCAGCTTTGACCGCTTTATGCAAGGCTACCAACCAGAACGAGATCAGGAATCGATTTTTAATGCCTTATGTCAGGCTGTGGAACAAGAACCGCAACGTTACCGAGAGGATGCCCAACGGCTGCAAGCTTTAGCCCAAGACCTACTAGTACAGAATTTAATTGCTTGGTTAAGCCAAACCACTCATTTAGATCGAGATCCTGATTTACAAGGACAACTCCAAGCGATCGCCAACAATTCCCAGTTTAAATACAGCCGCTTATTTGCGGTTGGTTTATTCACATTATTAGAACAATCGGCTCCTGAGTTAGTCAAGGACGAAAAACAAAGAACCGAAGCATTAAAAAGCATTGCGGCTGGTTTACATCTATCCGATGAAAAACTTACTAAGGATTTGGAACTATACAGTTCTAATCTGGAAAAGATGGCTCAAGCCCTGGTAGTTATGGCAGATATGGTATCTGCTGATCGCAAGAAACGCGAACAGCGTCAACAACAAACCAGTACCCCAGTTGCTCCCCCATCTGTAACCGAATAGTCACTATAATTCGTAATTCGTAGTTCTTGCTCAGGAACAAATTTGATTGTTTCCATTCATAAGTTGAGGATTTGCTACCTCAATTAATTAGGAATTACGAACTACGAATTAATCCTTTTTTCCTAAACACCTAATAATTTGTAAATCAGGCTGTTGATGATACTCAAGGCAAAAGCTCCTAGTACAGCACTCCAGATGCCAAAACGTAAGCGGAACCCCTCTACTAACCAAGCGGCAATACTAAAACACACAACGGCAATCATAAATGTGAAAATGCCGGATAATAAATTGAAGGTCAGTAAATCGGGGACTGTAAATATGAGGCTTAAAATAGGTCTCACTACTGCTGTGACAATACCCAGAACTGCGGCGGAAAAAAATGCCTTTTGTGGAGAGTCAATTTCCACACCCAAAGGGAGCTTACTAATAATCAATAAGCTGATAGATGTTACCAACCAAACAATTAAAAGCGTCACAATATTCATGCCACAACCCTTGAAACGTGAACGGTGATCGGCGCTAAATTACTAAGTCTGACCAGGGATAAATTTTTGAAGCTTAACCAATTATTTATAAATTAACAGATATTTTTATCTAAACATACTTTATTCCAGATATCTTTAGGTTTAACCCCTTCGAGTTGGGCTGAAAATACACCCATCTCCTAAGCAACTATCCATTACCCGGATCTTTCTTAACATTCGTGAGAGCGATCGCTCGCAAACCCCCAAACCTTAATCCTCCGTTGATGATTATCAATAAAATAAGGTTTTTATCAATAAGAATAAGGTACATTTTGTCAAGAGTAGGGAA